>DASVEV010000331.1:0-16307 GCA_036380415.1 Nitrososphaeraceae archaeon | reverse complement strand
ATCCCATTGTATACATCTCACAACAATTTCGCAAATTTATTCTATAAAGAAGGTTATTTAAATATAAAACTTTCCTGTTTTCAAGACGAATATCTTGTAAGTCCGTCATATACAAAACATAAGATAACAAATGTTTTTCCCTTTCATTTTATCAACTCCATCTCACCAATTTATCTTATTAATCTTTTGTGTCCCCCCAATTGACACACCTACTTTTGATCGAGTATTGTATTTGTAGGATCTAAAAATACATAATTTTTTGAATTTGAATTGTTTTATATATATAATTAAAGTAGAATCTATTTTCATTTGAGTATTTGCATATTGTAGAAGTAATATCATTGTGATTATTATGTCTAAAGTTAGAATATAGTAAATTTTAATCAATTTTATCTTTAGTTTCTAACCCCCTTCTAGTAATCAAATTAAATACTTTTAAGGATTCTTCTTTTACAATATATTATGAAATACATAAAATTAGATTAGTAAATGAATATTTATCCATTTTATTAAAAAAGAATCAAATTAGAACACCTTAATATCGTTAATAAAGATTTTAGTAATTTATTTGATAATACAATTTATTTAATTTCCATTTTCTAAACCTTCAATAAAAAAAACAATTAATAAATTAACGTTGTTTTTATTAGAATATTATTTTTTAATCTGGTGTCAGTCTCAATAATGAAATAGCATGATCATCGATCATGTTTCCTACGCCAAGGTCTGTTTCTTTAACGACTACTTCAATATTTTTTATTTCCATATCAGTCAAATTATAAATCGAAGATAAGGTTTTTTTGATCTTAAAATCCTGTGGAATAATCGAGTTCAGGCCCGTCCTGGTCGATACTTCTAAATTCTTATTTAGGAATGATTCAGGAATTTTTCCTGTTGAATCATTTATTATTTGGAATACAAATTTTTCTACTAAAGTTTCTTGTGGAAGGGAATCAAGTGCATTGGCGGTATAAAACACCTGTACACTTACTGGTTCATTTGCAAAACTTGCCTTATTTCCAGAAGCTATATTCATTTCTTCAATTTGGATTATTACAAATCCTTCAATTAAATCAGTATCTTGAGCATTTAAATGTGCTAACTTTCTTATGTCTTTGCACACCAATCCAGTCGATTGTTTTGGATCAATGGTCTTTATTATGGAATTGCTCGAATTGTAATTATTGAATACTACATTCCAAAATAACGTAATTGGATAATTCTGTTTATTATAAATACTGATATCGGTATCATAGTGTCCTGGTCGTAATGGTCCTTCATTACCTCTGATAGAACCACATACGAATTTAGCATTATATGTGAAAAGATTAGACGTAGAACTCAAAGGTTTTTCAGATTTAAAATTAAAATTATTTACAAATAAAACCGAAGAAATTGGACTATCATCTTTAATTTCAACTACCTTTGAAATTGTATTGGGTAAATAATTATTATTAACGGCTTTTTGTGTAATTGTATAATTATTATTGGAAATACCTCTAAGAGAAATAACTCCTATGGTTTTATTTGAATCCACCAATTCATTATCATGTATTTCTAGGCTTGCAAATTTCTGATAGGGATCAGGAATGATGAGAAATTTGCCAGCCGAAATAAGAGAACCGTTAATAGAAATCAATTCGATATTTAAGGACTTTGAACTATTCGTTGATGTATAAACTATTTCAAATTTTATATGTTCTACATATATAAAAATTAAGAATGTAATAAATAAAAAAAATAAAATTGAAATTTTCATTAATACTATAATTAGAAAATATAATATAATTTATACTTTCCAAGGTCAAAAAATTAAATAAAATACAAGAGTATTAAATATTGAAGTGAGAGATAGAAGGTTTGAATTTTAGATAAGGATAATAAGTATATGTTAGAATTTCCTTGAATTACCTTCTAAAAGGCCAGAACCAAGATGGATTCTATCAATATGTTTAGAGAGTTCCTCATTATTATTAAATAATGATTCACAATATGGACACCGAATAGATTCTTCAGACATAAGATATATAGTATATAACCTCTTTATTAATTTAGTTGATATTTTGGTAATTCTAATATACTATTACGATTAATATACAATAAATAGCAAATTATATAGAATATAGACCTTTTTGATCCTCGTTTAATTTTTCTTTTGACAATTTATTATATCAATAGTAATTTATTTAATGGCCAAATGGGATTAAATATAGCGTTTTTTAAATCATAATTATTACATAAATCTCCCCCAAAGTAATATCATAACAATTCTAATGGTTGGCACTAATTATTAAGATAGACTTAAGATAATACAATGCTTAATTATTAAAATAAATTTCTATTGATTAACCTCAAGGAAAGATATAGGCAATAAAATTAGTTCCTTCACATTACACATATTGAAACTATATAACTATATCGTTGAAGGTTTTCGTTACTTGTTAACGTTAACTATTTCTTCATTTAGAATTCCAATTTATAACACCCATAGCAATTTTTGGAATATTCACTAAATCTATAAATTACTTGATAAAAAATAACTCATAGATTTACTAAATCATAATATGTAAATTACTGTGGTTCTATAGTTGCTGGTGGTTTACTTGATATTGCATATGTTACCCATGATACTCCATCCACTTCATTTGTAATTCTATTACTGATTCTTTCAAGGAGTGGATATGGAAGTTTTGTCCAGTCTGCTGTCATTGCATCTACGGAGTTAACTATTCTTATAGTTACAATATGACCATAGAGACGTTCATCTCCTATTACCCCAACGGCTTTGTCATCTCCTACCGCGGCATAGGCTTGCCAAACAAAATTATATAAATTTTCAGTAGTAAGCTCATCCTCAACAATTTTACTTGCATGTTTTGAAATTCTTATTTTTTCCGATGTAATTTCTCCTATTATTCTAACAGCAAGTCCTGGTCCTGGAAATGGATGTCTATTTAAAAGCTCATCTGGAATCTCTAGGATCTTAGCGACTTTTTTAACTTCATCTTTATAAAGATGTCTCAAGGGTTCTAATACCTTGAGATTAAGTAGAGTAGGAAGGCCCCCAACATTATGATGAGTTTTTATTATTGATGCAGGTCCTAGAGAAATCCCACTTTCTATGACATCAGGATACAAAGTTCCTTGTGCTAACCATCGAAATTCTTCTTTTTCTTTCACTTCCTCCTGAAAAACGTTAATAAACTCGTGACCTATTATCTTCCTCTTTTCTTCCGGATCTGTAATGCCTTTTAATTTGCTTAAAAATTTCTCTGAAGCATCAATATAGGTTATTTTTAGACCTATTTTTGTTAAAAGATTCATTACCATAGATTCTTCACCATATCTAAGCAAACCATGATTAACAAAGATACATTGCAAATTATCATGAACGGCATGATTTAATAGAACTGCTACAGTAGTAGAATCTATACCTCCACTAACTGCACATAATATTTTATCATTTCCCACTTTTTTCTTTATATTCTCAATAGTAGATTCGACAAAATTTGTCATATCCCATTCAGGTTTTGCTTTACTAATATTGATAGAAAAATTCTTCAAAATTTCAAAACCACGCTCAGTATGAACAACTTCAGGATGAAACTGAATTCCGTAGAATTTCTTTTCTTGATTCCCAATCGCTGCTGCGAAAGAACTTGCTGTGTGAGCTAATATTTTAAATCCGTTTGGAGTCTTTTCTGCTACATCACCATGACTCATCCAACAATTTATACTTCCGTCTAAATTAATAAAAAGGTCTGATTTATCATCTATTGTCAAAATTGCCTTTCCATATTCTCGGGCATAAGATCTTTTAACTTTCCCTTTGAAATTGTCAACAATTATTTGATGCCCATAACATATTCCAAGAATTGGTATTCCAAGTTCAAAGATCTTTTTATCAGGTTTGGGGGAATTTTCAGAGTATACACTAGCTGGGCCCCCAGAAAAGATTATACCATTTGGAGATAGCTCTTTAATTTGATCAGACTTGAGATTATAAGGGTAAATTTCACAAAAAACATTTGCATCTCTTATTCTTCTACATATAAGATGACTGTATTGAGATCCAAAATCTAGAATAATTATTTTATCCAATTTACGTTCTATTTACGAAAGTATTATCTTTCTCTAACATTCGTGTAAAGACCCATGCAGAAGTATTAATAATATCAGTTAGTCTTTCTTTTTCTCTATAATTGTTTATTATTATCTTTTTAATTCTTCCTTCATGTTCATCAATAATATAGTTCAAAAGTTCATGATTCAAAGACTGTTTTTGGCGATTTTTATCTCGATCTTGAGTGATCATTCCTTCTAGAATCCTTTTTATAAAAAATGATTTGAATGGAGGAGTATCAATACTGAATAATAGATCCTTCTCTGGAATTATTTCAATTGTTTGTGAAGAAATATTTACTTTTGCTAATAATAAATTATCTTTAAGTCTCTTAAGCTCCCTTGTTTCAGTAAAAGTGGATACATTTTCATTTAAATTATTGAGATTATGTTTTTTGTAATCAGTTTTTACAATAGATTTGTTACGAATAACCGGTTCTTGTCTTTCGCTGATAGTAGAATTTTCCGTGTTATTTAGTGAACGTTCAAGTTTAGAAGCAGGTTTAAAACTTTCCTGTTTCAATAAGTTATCGATAAGTAGAAGAAGACGCTTAAGTCTATCTATTTCTTCTTGCTTATCTGAGAGCTGCTTTAATACCCAGTCTCTCAATTCTGCAGCATTTTTAATATCCTCTTCTGAATAATTTAACATTCAATGTAACATATAATTAAAGAATATAAAGTTGTTTTTCCCTTCCGATTAATATTATATATTGTTTTATAATAAAAACAGAATATTAAAATTCTAACATATTTATATATTGATTAATTAAATTGTTGATAAATAAATTAATATTCTATTTGATAATTGTTTGCAAATTTAAGATATATAGAATTAGTGTCAAGAAAAACAAGATACAATACTATTTGCATTAGCTAACACTATTTTCATGGTATTTTTAATTATAATCTACATGTTTGTCATAGTTTATTTACTTAATTTTTCATAGATGTAATTAAAGCATTTTAATAATAACCCCTTCTATCAATTGAATTAACTTTTCCCCAAAACCCATTATAGATGATATATAGAATAATTAATAGAAGAAATACTACCATAACTAAAAGCTAATACCAGATATTGGTGAAAAAAAATATATAAATATATATAAATAATAATTATTTGGTGTTAAACCAAGGCTACTTTATCATTAATTATGCTAGTTAGTATGATGAGTAGTTTTTGACTAATTAAATCTCTAAAAGTTAATAAGATAATATGACAATGAGATTTGGAATAAATTTAATTATTATAAAATCATATTGATGATTGAACAAATAACGAATTATTTTTTTACTTAAATCTTAATTACAATAAAAAATCATTTACCATTTTAGAAAAATTAAGGCATGATTTTAAAAGGTTTAAAACCAATTATAGGCTTTTTAGAAGTATCAAATAGATTTGATTTTGAATTCTTAGCAAGAACCTGTAAAAGTTTTTTTGCAATTTGTAGTTTTTCTCTTTTAACTTTAACGTTATTTATTATTTCTTTTGAATAGGGACCTATACTGTCATCAAATAGCATTCCAACTAATACAATATCTTTTGCTCTAAATTCCTCTGCAAGGAATACACATCTATCTCCATCAGTAAATCCTCCAAAATTAAAGACGTGTGGAACAGGCATTACTTGGGTTGTTCCAATAATTCTTCTAAATTTAGGTACATATTTTTCCATTAAAGCTATATTATCACTATGAGCATGAATTACTATAATTGCCCCAAGCTTTTCTGCTTTTATCAAAAAACGAGGATCACCATCAAGATCTGTCACCACTATATCAGGCTTGATATTATTTTCTATTAAAAATTTTACTGCACCATCTGCGACTATCTTAACTAATGATCTATTTTTCTTGATAAAAGAAGTATAAAGATCCAAATTCGGTCCTGCACCGATAACCAATATTCGTTTACCTTTTACCTTTTTATTCAAAACTCTAGGGTCTAGAAACTTTCGTTTTATTAAATTTGATAATAAATATGCAGCCTTTTGATCTTCTTCAGTACTATAACCCATTTTTTCTCTAATGCCTTGATAATAGGGGAACCAGGTTACAAAGTGCACATCTAATATAATTAACACCTTATTAATAGACTATTTGTTAGATCAGTTTAAAGTATTATATTTACTATATAAAAGATCATAAGAACTTTTAAATGACAAGATATGTTTATTTTCTGAATTTACAGAATGGAGCTTACAAAAGAAGAGGAGAAGGCATTACACGGAGAATATGGTGATGGATTGAAGTTAGCCTATAAAATACTTGTTGCAATAGGAAATGCTAACAATGCAACAAAATTAATTCCTATTAAGTGGGCCCATATTTCGGGAGTTAATTTTAACACAATAGGAGAGGCTGGAGTAAGATTTCTTTCAAAGTTAGATAAAGAAACTAAAGTTACAGTCACAACAACGTTAAATCCTATGGGATTTGACTCAAAGAAAGACAATAACATTTCAGGAGATTTTAAAGCGAATCAACTGTCAATTATAAATTCTTATTTATCTTTAGGTGTGAAACCTTCTTTCACTTGTATACCTTATGAAATTTATGATCTGCCAAAAAAAGGAGAGATCGTTAGTTTTGCAGAAAGTAATGCAGCGATATTCGTAAATTCTATATTAGGAATCAAGACTAACAAGGAAAGTTCCTTGAGCTCATTAGCAAGTGCAATAACTGGCAAGACTCCCTACTCTGATTTATTAATTGATGATCTTAGAAAACCGACTATTAGTATAAAACCAGACATAGACATAAAAACCGAGTCTGACTTTGGACTGTTAGGTTACTTTGCTGGAAAAATATCAAAGGATATTTGTGTAGGTTTGGAAATTAAATCTGAAAATCTAGATATTATCAAGTCAAAAGCTATTTCAGCAGGAATTGGAACATCAGGTATGTGTGGGATGTTTACTAATAAAAATAATGACTGTGAGAAAATCTCTTTTGGGAAAACAGAGCTAAGACAAGTAAAGGATGATTTAAATACTGCCGAAAAAGGGGATTTAATAGTATTTGGGAGTCCTCAATTAGGTTTAGATGAAGTAAACCTACTTGGTCACTTAACAAAGGGAAAAAAATTCAAAAAACCATGTATAATATTTTGCCCTCGTTCAGTAACAGAATGTAATAATAAGATGATTAAAAAATTAAAAAAGGCAGGAGCCGATATTACTTGTGATTCCTGTACATGTTTGACTCCATTAATAACAAAAAATGAGTATGATTCAATTGTAACTAATAGTATAAAATGTGCATATTATATGAAACATTCAAACAAAATAGATGTTTCTTTAAAAGATATGAAATCGATAACAAAAGAATATTGTGAATGATTTATTTATGATAAAGATAAATTGCAAAAAAATTGTTGGTGGGAAGGCAGAAGGTTTAGCGCTTTTATCGAATAAGCCCTTAAATATGCTCTCAATGTTAGATACAAAATCCGGACAAATAAATGACAAAGACCATGATCTATTTAACCAAACACTTAAAAATAAAATTCTAATTTTTCCTAACTGTATTGGAAGTAGTGTAGGAGCTTATATTTTTTATTCATTAAAAATGAATGGTGTCAGCCCAATAGCAATTATTTGTACCAATAAATGTGACATTATAACTGCATCAGGATGCGCAATATCAGACATTCCACTTGTAGATGGAACAGGTTCATGTTTTAAATCATTAAATAATAATACCAAAGTTATAGTTGATGCTGATAAACAAATGGTTATAATCCATACAGTTTAATTTTCGGGTCATCTTTCAGTTTTCCTATCGGTGCGTGGCAATCGATGGGCGAACTGATTATGTATAACATGAGATGAAGACCAAAGTCCACGCACCGAAAGAATAACCTACAGTAAAAATTAATCAGGTTATAATGATCATAAAGAAAAACAAAATAACTTTTGTATTATTCTTGTGGAGATATTATTATTATATTATCTCCTTTAAGGAGAATATTCCCCAATTTAGTCTGATCTCCAGCTTTATATTCTGTAGCATCGCTTAATACAAGATTCATATGTTGATCAAATTTATTGAGGATACCTTTAACCACTTTATCTCCTTTTAGTTTAATCATTATGGTCTTTCCCACATTTTCCTTTAATACCTGGACCGTTACATCAATAGACAATATATAACCTAATAAATAACATTATATAATTTAATAGATCTAGTCTTTATCAACTATAATATAAATATTAAAAGTTCCATTTACAAGAGGCATAATTATAAAGATATCAGAAGATAATTAAGTCAGAATCAAAAATTTCCTATTATTATTATAAAAAAATAAATTATTTACATAACGTTAACATCATGTGGTTGACTTTCAATATAACCTGCTGTTGTTATTTGTACAAATTCAGCATTCTGTTGCATTTCATTGATATTTTTTGCACCACAATAACTCAACCCTGAACGCAGACCTCCAACTAATTGACGGATAATCTCAACTACACTCCCTTTATAAGATACCATTGCTTCTACGCCTTCAGGTACATAATCGTTAAGATCCTCTGACTCTATTAATTGTTCTCCCTCTTCACGATATTTTCTTCCCAAGGAAGCATAAAAAGAGGCCATCCCTCTATAGATCTTATACTTTTTACCATTTTTAACCAGTGTTTTTCCAGGGCTTTCATCGGTTCCTCCTAATAGACTTCCGACCATTACAGATGAAGAACCCGCTGCTAGTGCTTTGGTTAAGTCTCCTGAATTTCTAATACCTCCATCAGAAATTACCGGAACTTCATATTCTTTAGCAATTTTTACACTATCCAAAATTGCGGTTAATTGTGGAACCCCGGATCCAGTAATAACCCGAGTAATACAAATTGAACCTGACCCTACACCAACCTTTACAGCATCGACACCAGCTCTAATTAAATCCTCCGTCCCATGGCCAGTAGCAATGTTACCAGCTATCAACTCACAATCTTTGAATGCTTTTTTTATTAAATGAACACAATTGATGGCATTATCACTATGACCATGAGCTATATCAACAACCATAACATCTGCACCTGCATCTAATAATGCTTCTGTTCGCTCGAGATAATCTCCTTTAACCCCCACAGCAGCTCCAACAAGCAAACGCCCTTTCTTATCTTTAGAAGCATTAGGAAACTCTTCCATTTTTAAAATATCTTTGCTAGTTATTAACCCTATGATCTGCTTATCTTTATCAATTATAGGTAATTTTTCAATTCGGTTTTTGTGTAAAATATCTTTAGCTTTTTCAATTGTAGTTCCCAATTCAGCGAAAACCACATCCTTACTCATTACAGAAGAAACATTATTTTCAAAATTAGTTTCAAATAAAAGATCTCTTTTAGTGATGATTCCTGCTAGTTTCTTATCTTTTTCTATAAGGAGACCAGATATCCCAAAATCATGCATAATCTTTTTTGCATAGCCTACAGTGGAATCTATACTAATAGTATATGGTTGTTCTATCATAACTGACTCAGACCTTTTAACCTTTAATACTTCATCTACTTGGTCTTGTATTGTCATAAATCTATGTATAATTCCAATACCTCCTTCTCTTGCTAATGCTATGGCCATAGGTGATTCTGTGACTGTATCCATATTGGCACTGATAATAGGAATATTCAAACTAATGTTTCTTGATAATCTGGTTTTTAAATTAGTCTGAGACCGAGAAATAATTGGAGAACGTTTTGGGATTAATAATACATCGTCAAAAGTTAGACCTTCTCTAATATTCAATATTCATTTTCTTATTAAGTTAAGGAAGAATTATAAGTTTTGCATCAATCTAATTTAATAATCAAGAACCTTTTAAATTGAACAAGTTATTAATTTCATAATGAAAAAGCAATTTAAAATATGCTAATTTAGCAATTGTAAAGTATTTAATGCTAATACTGTTTCTTTAACGTTATGAGTGCGAATAACAGTTGCACCATTAATAACAGCAATAACCTCCATAATTAAAGATGGGATAAGTCTTTCGTTTATCCTGAGATTCATAAGTTTTCCTAAAAAGGATTTATTTGAAAGAGAAATACAAATGGGAAAAGAGAGCTTTGTGAGTTCTTTCAGATTAGAGACAATTTCTATATCTCGACAATACCATGGTGTGGTTATTTTTGTAAAAAATGGATTATTGCCTTCTTTTCTAAAAAAACCTATTGATGGATCTATTATGATATTAGTTTTATTAATACCAGCTTTTTGTGCAATTGTAATACTATTATGAAGAATCCTCTTGGTTGAAAAAGATTTAGCCGTTAGAATTTTACTGGGTTTTTTTTCATATGCCCCCAGTATTACTGGAATATTATGTTTTGATATAATTTCAGCCATTTGAGGATCATATTTTAGTCCACAAACATCATTTATCGCACTTGCTCCTATCTTTATTGCCTCCTCAGCTACTCTAGCTCTGGGAGTATCGACAGATATAGGAAGTTTACAATTGTGACGTATTATCATAATAGCTTTTTTTAATCTCAAGATTTCAATTTTCGAAGAAATCACGGTATCTAGATATGGAGCAGTTGACATTGCTCCTAAATCTATTATATCTGCTCCATCATTTTCTAATTTTTTTACATAAGAAGATATACTATTGAGATTTGTTTTTATTGAATTTTTATAAAAAGATTCAGGACTAACATTTATTATTCCCATGATTTTTACAGAATTCCTATTGATAGAAACATCTCCAATTTTTGTCAAGACTCAGATCTATAATTTTCTGTATTATTTCCTTCTAAAAAATAATTTAGACTAATATTATTGATAATGATATGAAAAATAATATTGGAGAGATTATTAAGTTAGATGAGATTGTAGATTGATTTCAATTGATGAAGATAAAATTTTTGAAGTAATCAGAAAAACAAAACCCTTATCGGTAGCGCTAAATGGTCCGGAGGCATTAATCCCCAAGATGCAAGAAACAGGAATGAAGATTATGAAACGATATGAGATTCCAGCCTATATCATAGGTGATACTTGTTGGGGATCTTGCGATGTCAATACGCATGCGGCAGAAATGTTAGGTGCAGATCTGTTGTTTAACATTGGACATACAATTTCTATGGAAACTATTGATAAAAAAGTAATTATGATCAATGCATATGATGATGTGAAATTCGATATAGTAGTAGAAAAATTTGCTAAAGATATGGCAAATAAAGAATATAAAATATTAGGTATACTTACAGATAGCCAACACTTAGATCAATTACAACCTTCTAGAAAAATATTAGAAAATCATGGATTTAAAATAGTAATTGGTGATGGTAAAGGACAGTTAAATGATGGTCAAGTTTTTGGCTGTGAATTTTATCCAGCACATGATATCCAAAAAAGAGTAGATGCCTATATTTTCTTAGGCCAAAGTATGTTTCACTCTGTAAGTATTGCAATGTCAACAGAAAAGCCTACTTTCATGTTGGATCCATACTTTAATGAATTTCAACAAGTAAATGACAAGGCCAGAATTATGGAAAAGAAAACGATTTTATCAATTTATAAAGCGCAAGAAGCAACCAAAATTGGAATAATAATAGGATTAAAAGAAGGCCAATTCTCAAAGATAAAAGCATTAAAATTTAAGAAGTCTTTGGAAGTCCTGGGAAAGGATATACAATTAATTGCATTAACAGAAATTACTGAAGAAAGGTTAAGGAATTTTAAAGGAATAGATGCTTATATTCAAGTTGCTTGTCCCAGAATAGCTACAGACAATCATTTTAGTAAACCATTACTTTCTGTCCCCCAAGCTGAAGCATTAATTAAGGTATTAAAAAACGAACCTCTGGATGATTTTTTAAAGCTACGTCATTGGTTATGAAAATATAGCAAATTGCCTTAAGATAATCCAGGAATATTATTTCTAAATTATTAAATGAATGCGAAGGCAGCCTATTAGTACCACCTTTGATAAAAACCCCAATCTCGCATCTCATATGATCCACCACGTAGACGAACCAGCACGGTTATGTCACCTTAGGGTTGCTCCCTCCCGGACCTCACCCATTTCGAGAATTAACAGTCAATACCAAACCTTCGCATGGTTTGCTGCTCATATCCGTCCACTTCGGCGTGGTTTCATTTTAACTTGATACGCAGGAGATTTCTATCCAAGGATTTATCTAATAGTTACTGATCCTAGCATAAAGCCGATTTCCAGAGAAGGGTACGGCTAGCACCCTGATCCTCCCTGCCTCCGCAATCTTTATTCAACCATATTACGTTATATTTGTTTATTAGTCATTTTGCAAAATTTTGATATTTTTACAAACTGAACAAACGGATCTAGTCGAATCATGTCCACATATTCTACATTTATTTTTCACTGAACTATCATGATTTTTTAATATTTTGGATATTTTCAAAAGAGAATTATAGGTATTATACTTAACACCCGATCTGGTTTCCTCTAAAGAATTAAAGAATTCCCTTATCTCACTCCTAATACTTTCATCTTGGTATGGACACTGTTCGGATTGAAATGGAATATTTTGTTGAAGTGCGTAAAAAACTAGTTCTCGTTCATAAATTTCTATGAATGGTTTAATTTTTTTTATTTCATTTTTACCATAATAAATTGGTTCTGGATATATCCATCCTATTCTATTTACATCTCCTGCTATAATATTTATCATAAAAGATTGAAGATGATCATCAAGATTATGCCCTGTTGCTATAACACTTGCTCCCACATAATCAGCAGCTACATCTATAGCTCTTCTCCTAAAGGTTCCACATATAGAGCAGGAAGTCATTTTTTCTGATGGACGTAGCAACATGGATTCATCCATATCCATCCCAAAAAGTTCTTTATAACTAAAGATTTCATTTTTTACATTTAGTTTAGAACAAAAGTCTTTAACTATTCTTAAAGATTCATTTCTATATCCAGCAATTCCTTCATCTATTGTAATTGCAATAATATCATTAGTTTTCTTTCTTTCAAAGATATGGGTCAAAACTAATAGTAACGAAAGACTGTCTTTGCCGCCTGAAACACCAACTGCAATTTTATCTCCATAGTTAACCATTGAAAATTTAGAAATAGTCCTAGAGGTTTTTTCTTCAATTGAAATTATAAAACATGATCTACAAAGATATTCACCTGAATATTGTCGAAAATATATACCTTCTATCTTTTGACATTTTGAACATAGGGAATGTTTCATTTATATGACAGTTTTTTTTGTATTGGATAGGTATTTAATTTAAACTAGACTATCAAAAAACTACTGTTTATCAATGTTTTTGTATTTTATTTACCGGTGATGTATATAGATTATTAATATCTTTAAACATGGGTTAAATCAATATTAATATATTTTAGTACTATATCTGAAGAATTATGAATATCAAACCAAATTTGTTAGATTATATTAACTGTAGGATCTTGGATGTTTTAAGTAAAAATTCCTCATTACCATTTGTAGAATTAGCTAAACAAATTGGTATTTCAGATGCAACTATTCATACTCGAGTCAAGAAACTACAGACTTTGGGTGTTATAAAAAAATTTACTATTTTTGTAGATAATGATTTGCTTGGGTACGACCATCTAGCATTTATTAATTTAAAAATTGAAAGGGGAAAAACAGAGGAAACTACAAAAAACCTTATGGAAATCGATGAAGTTTTAGAGATACATGAAATCTATGACAAATTTGATTTGTTAATTAAAATTCGATCAAAAAATTTGGACAATTTGAGAGATATAATTGTGAATAAAATATTATCAAGTAATTACGTAAAGGAAACAGAGTTAATGACAGTTTTAAGAACGAGAAAAGAAGAACAGATGATCTCGTTACAAAAAGAAATGAGTGAAAAAACCGAAGAATTTTTTTAATAATTGACTAATTTCTTTGTTTTTCTTTTTTTGAGGATTGCCACCAATCCAAATAATCGTCATGAGTTCTTTGTTTAGAAACTGAAGAACCAATTTGTGATTTGTCTTTTAATTCCTCCATTTTGTCTCTGGAAGCATACAGGCCACAACTTTTACAAATAAAATTTCTTGTAGATGGATCCATTTTTAAATCTCCTCCACATTCAGGACAAAATTTAACCAAGTTAAAATATAAAATATATATAAACCTTATAAAAGTATTGTGAGAAGATATTAGACAAAGCTTTGATTTGTTCAACGTTAGAAAACACTAGAAAAAAAGCTTCATAAATGAATAAGGTACATCTATTTTGTCCTCAAACGAATATATATTATTTATGAAATATCATATTTAAAAATCTCGGGATAAAATTGAAATCACTAGATAAACTTATTTTGAAAGCAATATACATTAGTAATTTAGATCCATCAAAATCATTTTTACGATATTTGCAAGAGAAATATCAATTAGATAAATCTATTTTTGAATCAAGAATGACAGAACTAATAGAATTGGGATTAATAGGAAAAATTAATCCTGAACAATATAAATTAAATTCATTAGGAAGAGAGACGATGAAAGTAGTCCTTGTAGGAGGTGTTTTTGATATACTCCATCCTGGTCACATATTTACTCTCAAGGCAGCAAAATTACTTGGTGATGTTCTGATAGTAATAATTGCAACAGAATCTACAGCAACTAAAATAAAAAAAAATAGAATAATATTTCATAATGAAAACTTAAGAAGAGAAATGGTTTCGTCATTAAATTTTGTAGATTTGGCATTAATTGGAAAAGAAGGTACATTATTTGATACAGTTGAACATGTAAAACCTGACATCATAGCATTAGGTTATGATCAATCACATACAGAGAAATTCATTTCAGAGAACTGCAAGAAAAGAAATATCAACGTTAGAATATTAAGGTTAAATACCCCAATTCCAAATATGAAGAGTTCTGAATTAAAACGAGATTTAGGAGATTCATTATACAAGATATAAATTTAATTCGTTAGATAGGATAATTAGTGTTAACTTTCAATTTGATATAATCGCCATTTTTCAAAGAAAATTGTTCTTTAATGGAAAATGGAGCTATTATCTCAATTATAGAATCATCATAATGAGTTCGTTCCAATATCAAAATTGAGGAGTTTATATCCACGCTATCGTTAATATAAGCAGGATAACATTTTACCCATCCAAAAGTTCTAGATTGATCACTAAATCCTTCAATATCTATTGATGGATATTTTAACATCTCCTTTTTAGCCTCTACATACAACATAGAATTCAATTTTATATTTAGAGTTCCGGGATAAGGTTCATAACCTAATTTTTCTTTAAACTGTTGTTTATATCCATTTAATGACATATAATACGCACCTTCTCCCATTCCAGTTATAATATGGCCTTCAAAATCGATAATATATTTAAAAGACTCTATAGCAGTCTTTAGAAATAAAAAGAGATCATATACTTGTTGATACCCTTTTTCTGTAACCTTTATAGTATATTTTTTACTTTTTTTGTTTCTACTTATATGGCCAAAAAATTCAAGATCGAGTAATTCTTTAGAAGCTAATTGTTGTGAGCGTTTTATTTTTTTTGCTATCTCATTAGTGGTTAACTCAACATAGTTATTCTTTGCCCCGCACAACAACAATTCTGAGAGAATTACTATATGTTGAAAGGTAATAGTATTCATAAAAATTAATTATTTTAATCTATCTATTGTAATCCCATTTCGCTGAATGTACCTACTTTAATAGAGGAATTCCGTTTTATATCTGCCAATCTATGACCTATGATCTGTTCTATACCAGCCTTATCAGAAGCATCAATCAATCTTTGGGTTACTATTCCATCCAAAACCAATATTTTCCCTCCATATGAATCTGAAAGTTTTTTAACTATCTCAGAAACTGGAACTTTCATAACAGTATTCATTGAGCCATCCAGAATAATTGCTTCTAAGGTTTCATTGATCTGAGAATATATGTTTCTAATAACTGACTTGGATTCATTATTAGTTTGTAACCCATTATCTTCTTTAGTAATTGGATATGTTTCCAATTGATTAAACTGGGGTTGTGTTTGCTGAAAAGAAGTTTTTTCTCTGTCGTTTTTGTTATATTTTTTATGATTTTGTAATACAGATTGTTGTTTTTTTATAGTTGAGAATGGGTCTTCTTTTGGATCGTCCACTGCGTTATTTAATATTTCAGTTATTTCTAAAGGTGTACATTCTTCAACCTCCCTTCCA
>DASVEV010000330.1:0-2244 GCA_036380415.1 Nitrososphaeraceae archaeon | reverse complement strand
AAAATTCAGAATGCGAGAATAAGAATATTACACATTTTGATAAATCAAATGACTTACCTGTAGCGCATTCATTGTGATATTATTTATTCACTTATCTGAATGCAAATAAATAAATAACCAGTAGAAAAAAATCCTTATAGGTTTTTTAGATTTATCATTAAGATAGTAATCTTTTGTAACTTGTGATCTGACTGCATATACAAATAAAGAGGATGAATTTTGATATCTCATAACTCTTCTGTTTTATTCATTTTATTTTTTGATTCACCTTATTTTTTTATTTTTGAGTGAATTCAATTTGAGAACTATTATCACTATTGGGCCAGTGGTTTCCGCTCTGATATTGATTCTTTAAAAAGACTCATAATATGAAACAAAAATCGAATAATTAAACATATGTATTGCAAATCTAAAGTTGTAGAATGATGATACTATTTTGCCAAGTATTATGATGTTGCTTCTATCTGTGAATTTCTATAATGTTGTATAGTGAAGTATTTTGGATGATTGTAAAAATAGTCGCAAAGAGTATGCCTCAACAAGATAGTCTGTAACATTCTGTAACTCTTGCCTTCATACTCATCTTATTGTAACTAGTGCTATGTGTTGCTATACTGTGTAGATGTTATAGCTGTTTCTATGCAAGTAAATGGAATCCTGCAATGTTTGAGAATGCGGTATAATGATCCTGTTAATCTAACGTATTTGGAGTATTGTTTATTCAATGATATGAAAATTTAGTTAGAATGTATGAGGTATTTATTAGCTATGATGCTTTTTAGAGTTTAACTAGTAAAAAAGTAATAAATATATCTTATTGCTATATATTAATAATGCCTAGAGATTTGAAACATGTCATTGAAGGTTTAGAAAATATAAAAAATAAAGCCGCAGAGGTAGTTATTAGAAGAAAGGAAGAAGATAATATGGTTGACATAGAAACTAGAAAAGTAACTATCCCTAATATAAAACATTTTTTTAATGATTCCTAAAAAAGTAATCATAGCAGAAGATACAATTAATGATATAGTTGAAGAAAGTAATAGACACGAAAATGTTGAAACAGGTGGCTTACTTTTTGGTAAGATCATAGGAGAATGCATCATAATCTTAAAAATAATACATTCATCAACTAATGCAAAAAGAACACAAGTCTATTTCGAAATGGATGAGGATTTTGCAATAAATATTACAAAACAAATGGAAAAAAATAATCTTGCTTATCTGGGAAATTGGCATAAACATTTAGGATATGGAGGACCAAGTAATGGCGATGATAAACAAGCTGAGTTATTTCTTATACAGAATAGTCATAAACGAAATTATCTGTCCTTAATTATAGATTTTTATAATAATGATTATAATCTTATAGCAACTAATTACTATTTTGATGAAGATGAATTTATAAAAAAAGATATTCAAATTCAGCCGATAATTAATATACAAGAATTAAATAAAATTTTCAAAAGAAAAAAATTCAACATTAGAAATTTCATTGACCATCTATCGAAAAACTTAGAAGATCATACCGGTAAAACATTCATCCATTCACAATCGAATAAATTACAAAGTTATAAATTATTTTATGAGGAAATTTACGATCTACAGAATAATGAGTCCAAGACAAAAAATAAAATTGTCTATTCTGTTTTTATCAAGTTTCCATATCTCAATATGTCTATGGCTGATAAGATTAGTATTGGAGTTACCTTTGATCGTAAATTTACTAGAATAGTTGAAGAAATTCAATTTTCAGATATTTTTTTTAATATAGTAGAATTATTACCTAAAATAAAAAATATGTTTGATAAATCACAGTATTATATAAAGATACTTTTACATTCAGATAATAAGAAAGAAAACAGTGACTTTAAAAATAGAATAAAAATTATAAAAGTTATATTTAGAGCTTTAAAATCTATCTATATTCAACATTCATCTAAGGCGAAAGCTAAAAATGTCAATTAGAAAAAACCATAAATTCATATTAAAAAAAGATAGAACAAATACAAAAACTATAATTCTTGTAATATTTCCTCAAGTTAAAGGAACATTAATAGAACAGAAATTTAAAAATAATGAAAAATTTCTATTTTCCATTAATGGGTCTATCATTGATGAATCAACATATCAAATACAGCGAATTGATCAAATTATCAACAATAAGAGACAATATAAGTTACCTAATCTAGGTAATATTATACTATCTAGGTCAAATTTAACTTTTAATATTTCAAACCTTCC
>DASVEV010000329.1:0-8361 GCA_036380415.1 Nitrososphaeraceae archaeon | reverse complement strand
AAAAAAAAAGTTAACTAAAATTATTAATTAACTTGGTTTACCATTTTTTAAATACTAAATCCATACACTACTAAATATATATGCCAATTATAAAAGAATATGGTAATAGCAGTAATCATAAAAACAATATTTTATTTATCATATCTTTTATTATTTCATTTGTTGTTTTATTTTCTACAATTGAACTGGTATTTATTCACCTTCTACAAAGAATATGTCCTTATACAATGGACTAATAACTATTCCAAAAATCGGTCATATAGCTTTAATAAATGATAGCAATAATAAATTTTTTATTTAGTAATAATATCTTTTTATTTATTTATTTTCATAAAACTTATTAGCTGAAAATTAACCGAGAAACATTATCTTGAACATATATAAAAAAGAGTTATCAAAAACAAGTAATACAATAGAATATAAAAGTTCAAATATGAAAATGTGTATTAGAATTAATAATAATTATCTAATCTATATACTGATTGAGTTTGATCGAATATTATCCCGAATGGTTTTAATATTCTATTACAGGTATCGATTAATAATTCAGAATATCTTTTAACATCGTAAGTAGTTCTCTGATCTACTAATTGAATAGGAACCACCCGTTTCAATAAAGACTCACTATATTTTGTTACAATATATTGTAAAATTTGTCCAGCTTTTAGATAGTCTCCATTGAGTTCAAGTTGTTTAATAGCACTATTCTCTAATGTATTTCTGTTAGTGTAATGATTGTAATTTTTTGAAAGAATCTTAGTAAATACAAGATCTTCCGGTTCTACTTTACGATTTTTCAATAGAGAAAGATAATTCTCAATTTTTTTGATTATTAAAGATAATTTATTTTGTTTTATGTCTGAAATTGAGTTACCTTGAGCCAAGATTTCTAAAATTTCATTTTGACATTGTATCAAAAATTTTGGTGTATCATGTCTTCTTCCTTCTATTCCTCTTGTTTTTATAGTTCCATCTTCAAAAACTCCAAAGTATTTATTTAGTACTGGAAGATGGGAATTAATCTCAGATGGAAGAAATACAATCCATTTGTATACTCCTTCAAAAGAGATATCAAATTCAGTTTCTTTTTCTATGGTTTCTTTTAATTTGGAATAACTCTTTTTTGTTGCATTATCTTTTTTTACCCAAATTGAATCGACTATTCCATGTAAGACGTCAAAATTCATGTCTTCAGCAATATGCATCGTTTGAGAAAGAATATTTCTTGCAAATGCACAAACAGCAATATGAGCATCTATCCTTCCAAACTTTGCATTACTAAACCCAAGATATCCAAAAGAGGTTACAAGTATCCATTTTAGAGCCGATTGTCTTTTGTCATAAATACTTTTTAGTAATAGGTTTGTAGATTTATTTTTTAAATACTTATATCTTAATCGTTTATCTAATACTATTTCTAATGATTCTGGAATTAATCCATTTTTGTTGCAAATATGATAGTTTAACTCTGGTACTCTAAATTTAGGATTATCAAAACAACAGTCACATAGTATAGTCTCTGCCGAAACATTTCTTTTTAACATAATATTTGGATAAAGAGATACAAAATCAAATTCAGCTATTTTTTCATGTAAGCCTATTTCTGGTTCTAATATCAGGCCACCTCTATCAGCTAAGAAAAGTTCAAGCAAATTTTTAGGGTGTTCATTTAAAATGGGTTTCCAAGGAATCAATATTTCCTTTTTTGTTGCATTATAAAGATGCAGACTGGTCAAACATTTCCCAATTGAAGCTCTTGATGCTTCATGCAATGGGATTCTGCACAATCTTGAAATCTCAAATAAACCTTCTAAATCTGAACCTGTTCTAATTGTAAATGAATTGCTTTTATCAATATGGATTCTTCCAAATAATTTGATAGTGGATGGTTTAAAATAAGTTCTACCATAAGAAAAAAAAGAATTTCCTTTTCTTTTAGGAGTTGTTAATGATATGTTGTTGTCTCTACCCAGACATAAATTAATTCCATTTATTCTTGCCCTATAAATAAGATATGGAAATGTAAATGAATCACCATCGTCAGTGAATATAAAATCGGGGTCTATGTCTTGAACAAGTTTTATTAATTCTTGTAATTTCCTCTTTTCCGAGCTTTCCGTAATATCTATAATTTGACTTTTATCTTTGTTATTGCTATTATTATCATCATTATAATGAATAATGCTAATAGAGTTTAATTCATCAGTTAATTTTACAATTTTACCTTTTGGAAAGTTGAGCTTGATATATATCTTCTCAAAATATGGCATATAATAATCGGTAGACCAAACAGTTTCACCTTTAGTTTTCCAGTCTAAACCTGAAGTATTGTTATTTATTCTAAAAAACCCTAAGGGAAAAATGTCATGGTCAAAAAAATACTGTTGTTCAGGTAATTGATCAACATTGTATAATCTAAAATCGTGGTATTCAATCATTTTTTCAATGGTATTTGTTAACTTTAAGTTTCTGCCAGCAGTAAAAAGTTTTAGAACAATTTTTTTTTTTGTATCTGTTATTTTTTCGAATCGTTTAACAAATTCATGTGAGATAATAGAAGATGAAATACCATCATTTTGAATTATTTCTTTTAGTTTTGATATATCATTCGATGCAAGATAAAAATAATTTTGCCATTCATCTTCAATTCGGATATATTTCTTCTTATCATTTGCAGAATCTTTTATCCTGATCCAGAAGATCATTTTACTTCCATCGGCGGATGAATAAGCATCAAACAGCCAACCAGATATAGTAATTTTTCTTATTCATCTCCTTTATGATACCATTCATCTTCTTTTGTTTCTAAAGCAAGTTGTTTATGATGCTTCAGTAAAATTGATATTATAACAGATGTAGTAGAATATTCTTTTCCTTTTACAGTAATTGCTGAGGAATATTTGTAACAGCTATTAAGCATTTCATAAAACAATTTTCTATCCTGTTTTCTTAGACAATCTGCATAACTTTTCCATGACTCAATTTCCTTAATAATAATATCACTATATGGGAAAAGATTGGAAGAATATATTTTGTCTTTCATATATTTACTCAATATTGATGATTGAAAAAAAAATTATTATAGTGCTTTTTTTAAACAATGATATCTTTATGTGATGATGTAAGGCAATTGAAACTATTATTGGGATAATTATTACTGGATTGGAAGCATATGATGATGCAGAATTATAAAGATATGCAAATGAAAACATATTATTGAAAATTTTTTTCTCTCTTTTATTCAAATATTTTCTATAAAGCTTCCATCTATTTTCTTCCATTAATGTAGCTATTCTGAATGATGGAATTATTCTTCCCATTATTTCATCACTGTTTTTTATTTGTTATTTTTAATTTTTGTATAGACTTCATGTGACCTGGAAGCCATTGTTTTTCAGAAAGATGTAATTGCTCATCGGTAGCAAATAAATCCATAATTATTACAATATTTGATCTATATTTTTGAATCATTTTAGGCAATTTACAAATTATTGTATCTGCAAGTTGATGAGCAGTAAAAGATTTTGTTACTATAATTTCTAATTCTTGGTTAACGTTCACCCCATACTGAACTACATAGTCTACAAAGCTGTAAAAGTCTAAATTATTGGATTGACCTCTAATACCTCCATCAATAATTGTTACAGTAGGAGATTCCATATCTTCATAATTCCTTGGCAATAATGCTTTGATAGTCAGTTTAGGAATCAAATTATAAAGATTTACAATAATAGGTGAATCAATTGTTAAATCAATAAAATGATTTTGCTCTATAACAAATTTGAATGATTTTAATAAATAATCATGAGCTGATACAAGTGTCTTTTTAAACTTATAAAACATTTTAAAAGAAACTCCTATATTGTTTGATAATAGAATTGTATATGTATTTTATAATTATGATATATAGAAGCAAATATACTATTATTATATTTCTGTAAATAATTGTATTAAATTTGTTATTTTCTTTTATTTTTTTAAACAAATTATATGCAATTCTGATTATTAAATCTTTAGTCATTAACCTAATTTAACCTAACTATAGTACTTAAAGTTTATGTTAATTTAACCTAAAATTCTATTTACTTTACAATATTTTAATAAAAATAAAGATTATATCATACTTTAACCTAATCTAACTTATATAAAAATGCCACAAAAAAAAGGCTGGTCTACTATTCAAATTAGGGAAGATGTTAAAAACAATTTATTAGAATTATATAATAACGATAAAAAAAGACCGTCTAATCAAAAATTTACAGCTTATTTAGATCTCATTTTAAAAAATACAATAGCATTCAATAAACAAATAATAGAATATGGTCCATTTCTTCAATTTAATTCTGCCATAGATAATCACATAGCCGTTAAAGATAACACAATGAATAGACTTGTTACGATATATGTCAATTCAAAAAAGAAGGAGCTGCAATGTGATTTTTGTGAAAAAACTGATTGTTTACACATTGGGTTTTGTTTTGCAGTTCCAGAAATTTATAAGGTATTAATTGAGAATGGTTTTAGGCCAAAGAAAGGTAGAAGATAACTATAATAATTTAAAATTACCTTAGATAAATTAAAAAGATTTTCATAAAGATTTTTTTATTTTCGAGTAATGAATACATATTTGTCATAGATATTAGAAACTAATTTGTATACCTCTTCTTCATTTGTTACATTTGCTTTGACTAGTTGTACTGTCGATGTAGATTTATTATCTGTTTGTGTATGACCAGTTTCTCTGCCATTAAGATATAAAGATATTACCGTTGCGTTGGACTCAAGGAAAGCCTTTTGTTATAGAACTTCCCAAAGTTCTTGTACCACCTGTTACTAGTTCTATTTTATTGAAAAGTCATATCTATTACTATTTGATTAGCCATAAGATTCTAATAATTATATAACGCTAAGTAAAAAAAGATTAATGATGAGAATATTTTAAAAATAATAACATTCGTAAACGTGTGCTCTACATGATTAACGATTGAATATAATATAATTTATCTTAATATTTATAAAATTGCTATATATCATAAAATATAAGATTTGTTATGTCAACCTCAATTGACTGGACTGAATTAGTTAAAGATAGAAAAGGAGTCAGAACTAAAGACAATAACCCATGTGGAAATATAATTGGAAATGATGAAGCAAATATAATAATCGAGGATGGTGCAATGCGTCAACGAATTTACAGGGTTCCAAAATTAGCCATACCAAGCTATAATGGTGCGGAATTAAAATTAAACATTTCATATGACGAATTAAAATCTTACGAGGTAAAAGATGATGATAGAGGTATGTTGGAATCGATTACAGATTCAGTTAAAGATAAAACTAAATCACTAAAAGAAAAAACCATGACTAAATAGATTATTACATGATGAGGATGAGGATGAATAGTGAATTATTTTAGTTTAAATTATTATTATTAGTCTAAAAAATTCCTTTTTATTATTCATTTTAAATATTATCAAATTTAAAAAAAATATAATCTGGTTCATTTACACTTTAGAGAAAGAGAGGGGGCTAAGCTTTAGCAGCAGGATATATATGTAAAAATTGGTCTTAGCAATATAATTGCTGGTGCTTTTATTTGGCATTTAATTCTGATTTGTTAAATGATAACACTGTTTTTGTGAATTACTTTCATTCATTGTATTGGAAAATATCCAGGTAATGAACCAATACGATCTCATCAATATATTATCTATACTCCACTTGGTATTCTAGCTTAAATCATATTTTGAGTATAAATATAATTCAAAGATTTGTTATGTTGTGTAATTATTAATATAAAGTTTTGAGGACAATGTTAATTAAATTGGTTCAAGTATACATACCTATGAAAATTTTTGCTAGTAGGTCTGATAGAGAAAACTTTATTTTTCTTATTGGTTTAATAGTAATTATTGTTGGCATATTAGCTTTGCTACTTGCTTATGTTTTCTTTCCAATCCAACCATCTAACAACAATATTGGACAAACAGCAGTCCCTGACTTCTTTATATGGAAAAACTATCAAATCTTAAATTAATTCCATAAAATTATCAATTCTAAAACTTACTCTGACAAACTCTTCGAATTGTTTTTCTCTAGCAAGTCTAATGATTCTTTACTACTTCCCTAGCTTCTTCTACAACGATACATCTTAAGTTCCTCATAATAGAGAATAATAGATTTTGAAGTGCCTTAAAATTTGAAAACAAATTTAAATATATTGTTAATGATAAAATATTTTTGATTATAATATAAATTACAAAATACTATTAGTAAGGTCCACCTATAGATTTAACTAGCTAGTTGGAAGTAGAATATTCTTTCGTTAATATTATTGGCAATCTTGATAGGACTATTAGAATTCATAGGAGGTTTGGCTAGTCTATTAGTGAAATTATCAAAGGGATTTATTGATAAGTTTGAATTAGATTTATTGTAGCTTGCAAAAATAATAAGTTTATTGTCAACCGGGTCTGAATTTCTGTCCAGGAAAAAATCTTCAGCCTGCCATAGTCTTCTTCTACTCATTCTTTGTCTCTTTCTTTTAGAGAAGGGATATGGCTTTTAACTATTATTAAAAAAATTATTGTTAAGGTAATAATCCTAATTCCATTCATTTATACAGAAGCCCCTTAACGTATAGGCCGGTTATCTTAGATATACCAAACAGTACTGCTAATATCGTTAATAGTCCAATGATTACTGGCCTAATTTTTAATACTTCTTAAAATTTGTTTGAATTTTTTATTTCTTGGCGTAACCCTTAGTTTATAACCACAACAAGGGCAAAATGTACCTCTCCAATTGATGAAAATTTGACAAACTTGACAGCGTTTTTGTCCTATCAAATAACGCTGACCAGTTGAAGGCCTAATTGCTTTATGGCGTGAACATATCCCCTTACACACCATCTATCCAAATCAAATCAGCGAAAGCATAATAATCTATCTATCTAACTAACTGCATATCTATCTATGAATCGTTTACTATCCGTTTTCTCCTTCTTTATTAATCTACTCTAGTAGTTTATTCGATATATTCTTTTTATTATTTTGGAATAGTTCAATAACATGCTCTATTATCTTTGTAGGTTCGCAAGCACTATCTTGATACTTGGACGTAGTTGTCACGTATACTTTGTTACTCATAGCAAATCAGATTTTTTAAAAGGTTTTTTTGTTTAATATCTTTGAAGGAAGAATCATATCACATTGCCTATGCGGTTCTAAAATTTTTCTAATTCTCTGTTTCAAAGGTATTGAAAATAAATGACAAATTGTTGATGCTATATAAAAAATATTAAAAAAAGGTTATTGCCCAAATGGAATGGGCAATTTGGTTCCCACTACCACATCAGAGGGATTGGGGTCAGGATCATCAACAGGTTCAGCAGTAACAAAAAATACTGTATATGTGTAAGGATTAACCATTGTTTGATTTACAGCTAGAGTGTTTTCATCTTCATTGAATTTACCTACGCTTAAAGAATACCCGGATGCGTCTCCTTTGTCTTCAAACCAGCCTTCGTATACCTTCCCATCGGCTGGTTGTTCATTCATTTCGGCAGTACCAATCATATTATTATTTTGCACTGAAAAGTCAAAGCTACCTTTTTTGTCTCCACCATACAAATTACTAGCAGTAGGTGTAGTCAAGTCTAATGCTATACCTGAATTCTGAATTTTTTGTTGCTGGGAACCTTTCTGTTTTTCTTGTTGTTGATGTTGTTGTGAAGGTTGTTGTGATTGTTGAGAACCTGTTTGATTACTACTACCTTGAACAATTACATCTTTTGCTAATCCATATTCATAATCGCTCATTAGATTAGTATGGCAACTTTTGCTATGTCCAAGATTAATAAAATCCTCTTGTGATTCTACGCTTGATAGAGGTACCACGCCATCATTAGGCTTTGGAAGAGTAGAAGAACCTGATTGTTCCATAGGTGCGAACATTGATAATTGACAGTTTCCTAATTTAGGATCCCATTCACCTGCAATAGTATAGTATTTGGTATTTGGATTCATTTTTACCTCAGTAGCTGCTGCCCCAGGTCTTAAATCATATACAGCGGGAGTACATACTTCGCTTGACTGTGCTAAGGGCGAGCCTGCATTTGGTGTTCCAATCATGACAAGATTTGCAACATCCTTAGTATTGTTAGCCAAGTATACTCTTGCATCTAATCCTCCCTTGCTGTGTCCAACTATATTCACTTTATTTTGTCCTGTTTCGTCTTTGATTTGTCCAATTATTTTTGATAATTCTTTTGCATGTTCTGCAGCTGACCCACATTTATCATCTGATTGTTTGAATGTTATAGGATAGGCAGAGATGCCATCTTTTTTGAGAAGTTCTACC
>DASVEV010000328.1:0-18034 GCA_036380415.1 Nitrososphaeraceae archaeon | reverse complement strand
TCGTACAACAAACTAGAATACATATTTGATAAACTTCTATCCATGAATATAATGTCATACTTTTTAGTAGATGCGTATTTATAGGATAGATAAAATTCTGAAAAGGTCATGAGAAAATTGGCTATATTTGTATTGTTCATTATGGTCTCTTCCGTCATAGGTTTCATCAAATTTACCTTTCCATCTTTATCATGAAAAGTATGATCTATTTCAGGGATTTTGTCAATATAAACAGGAATACAACTAGAAATATCTAGAGATTGGTCAATAAATCGATCTTGATATTTTATTTTCACTTTGTCTTTTTCTTGCTCTGAAAACTCAATAGAGCCATTACAAGAGTAAGCGCCTGCAAAAAAAATTACCATATCAAACAAAGGTTTAGAATACTCTGTTCCATCTATTGCAACAAAATGAAGAGTATCTTTGTCAAAAAAATTTTTAGCGGTGTAAGATGCCTTTGTAAAATCGTATTTATCAACTATTAAATCCTTAAATAGATAATTATAGAAATCAGTAACCTTTGAGAATTTTAGTTGATACTCATCTATTTGGTCCAAGGCTGTTTTTCTCAAAATGTCTCCTGTTCTAGATATCTTGGATCCTAAAAGTGATGATTTGTGCTCATTCAAATGAATGATTGTTTGTCAAAAAATATTATTATAAGGTTTTCTATTGTAGTTTTGTTAACTTTCTACTTCTGGAAACTGATGTTAACCTATTTACTTTATAATTACAAGATCTTAAGTAATGAAATTTTCGAAATTGATATTGTTACATTGGATATGAAGTTTGTATACTTTTACCTACTACTCTATCAATATCCACTTCTATTTCAATTCTAGTCTCTTTCTAGTAATTGGTTTTTAATAAGATTCAGTAAATTTAATATCTCTAGATTGATTAGTCAATGATTAATTTATTATAGCAGTAATTTCACTATAGTCGATTTCTTTTTCTATAACAATTAATAATCTATACTTGGTATTCATGTTTCAAGTATGTGTAATGCTTGTTTTGTCACATTTTTTGGAATAGTTGGTTGAAAAGTATTCTGCATACAGTTTATTCAGAGGATGGAACAGTGGTATCCAAACCATGTCATTTCCTACATTTAAAACATAAACGGCATTCACCACTGGAAAAGAGTTTGATTGAAAGAATGAATGATACATCTCGAATTTATAATTAATACTATATAACTTAGATTTTCAAGTATTTGGGTATATGTTATTACTTTGTATTAGATATATTATTTGATAATTTAATATAGTTACCTGGGAATTGGTTATTTGTATCAGTAATTTGTTTCTTTTATCGATTATTCTTTTAATCTTAATTTCAAATATTTTTCAATATTTTAAATTTTATTTCATCATCTATTGGAATGAATATTAAACTTAGAGGTTATTTGTTTTATTCTCTGAACGATAAGGTTATATTTTATGTTTTTTATCTACATTTAATGTCTTTCTATATAATTCTCTGGAATTATACCGATCAGGGAATAAAAAATATAAAAGAATCACCAAAACGAGTTAATACTTTTAAATCTAAATTAGAAAATACAGGTGGTAGACTAATTGATACATATTATACATTTGGTAAATATGATGGGGTATCAGTAGTAGAGGCTCCTAATGATGAAACATTAATGTCTTGTCTATTATCTATTGGAAGTCAAGGTAATGCACGTACTGTAACTTTAAAAGCCTTTAGTTATACTGAGGCTACTAAAATAATGGAAAATATACGACAATAATCTCAATTTCCATATAATTATTTTTATCAAACATTTTGATATTAATGAGTGTTATCTATCCATAAGTAATAACAAATAACTAAATAAATAATTAAAATCAACTTATACATTCCTTTCCTATATAATAATCATAGATTGATGAAAGGAATTATATCTTAATAAAATAAGAAAAACTGTAATAAGTAATACATTAAGGTCTAATGTTAAAGATTAAAATCAAGTAGGATTATATAATAATTGACTAAGCTTTATATCATATAGTATTAATAAAGTCATATAGCTGTCATTCCATATTTTAACATCACACGAATTTTATAGTATATTAAAAAGATCATTAATATTAACTTTTTAATATAATTAAGTGCATTCTTAAGTGTTTAAAACTCTAAGAAATAAAAAGTTAAAACTCATAATATATTGAAAAAATAATATAAAGAAAAATCAAAATATCTATCTGTCCATCACTTGGTTTAAGTAAAAGAATACAACATTCTGAAGAAACAAATTATATGAAATATTTATCTAATTAATTCTATTAGAATGAATTTCGTCGATGATCTTGTCATTATATCATAGCCAATCTATTATTTGGTAGGTAACAGAATTTACTACTAATAGAACAAAATTAACCTAGTTATTCATTATCCATTTGACCATTGGTAATTTCTGTATCATTTTCTAGATCACTTATTGACATTCCTGTGTCATTTCCTCCCAGATCACTTTCGGTCATTCCTGTGTCTCCACCTAGTTCTGGGTCTCCACCTAGTTCTGTATCTCTACCATCTTCTTGTGCTACCGTATTTACAAATGTTGATAGTATTCCTGCAATTAAAGCAAATGCAAGAATGGATGATATTACTATGGAACAGATTTTTGATTTCATATAGGTTTTAAATAGACATAATATATAATAATTAAATAACCGTAGAAAATCAAACTATCATAGTTTGTAATATAAATAAATAATTAATAATTTAGCAAACCAAACAATCTTTATTATTGTTCGTTTGCTATTTTTATTAGTAATACCATGCTGAAAAATACAGTACTTTAAATCTATTTTGACAGAATATACAAAGTATAATAAGTACTCTTATTTCTATTTGTAATAAAATATCTGTATGAAATAAGTTATAATAGTTATATTAAATAAAATCCAAATTTTTTGAATTCAGTTCTGTACATTATATGGTGAATGTTTATTCACATCAATAATACTCATTCTGTGAATTATGACAATAGTATGCACACGAAAAATAAATTCTAAATGGGTTAGAGAGAATATATACAGATAATCATTCTACAGATAAGACATATAAAAATCAAGAAATAGAGGCGTTGATACTGTATTGTTTGCAATTAATTTCGTAGTCCTTCTTTAATTTCTCCACTAAGATTAGAAAGTATGTCTGCACCGGCTAATGCTGTTTTCCTTGCTGCTTCTCCTAATTGCATTAGAATACTTTTAGCCTCTGTTTGATTGATTGTACCTGTAGAATTATTTGCAACTTCATCTGCCATATTCTTTATTTGTTCTGCTGTAGTTTGAATTTGATCTTTGACATTATTTGTTGTTGTTTCTTGTCCATAGATTGAAAATGAACCTACAATAGGACCAACAAATAACATTGCTACAATGATTAAATTGATTGTTGATTTCATTATGATAATTATAATTGTTTTACTATATTATACTTAACTTAGTTGATGATAATACATGACAACAAATTTGTGGAATATTAAACTTAGATACTTCTATTTTATTTTATGAAACATTGTTATTTTAAAAATATGTTATTTCATTCCTTGTTGTTCTCTTTATTCTTTTGTCACCTTAACAGCCTTAAGAATATGATAGTTCAAATTAATTTGTTAAAAGAAGAAATATAAAAGAATATTAAGTAATGAATATTAATAAAGAGAAGAACTAAACTATTTGACACAATTTAGTTATAAAAAAGTGGAAACATTAATTGGAAAGAGGATATTAGAGATTTAAATCAGATGTCCGCGTACAAAAAGAAGGAAATAATGAAGAATCACATTTGCTTTATACTTTGATATATTATCCATAGTATTAATATGACCATTTACAATAAAAATTAAAAATCGATTAAAGTAATGAGTAAAAAGATATAATATAGTGGTATTAACTTTTTATATCTGAAGATATTTAATAATTCTTCTTATTTATTAGGTCAATTTGTTTCATTAATCTAGAATGAATCTGAATAAAATACAACATCTAATGTAATCATATTTCTTCTCATTCTGTTAGTATGTTTAATAGATTTTAAGACAGGAGCATAGACCATTACTATTTATTTTTTTATGCAATTCAAGTAACTCTCAATTACATCTTTGTAGAATCTTTGTGTAAGTTCGATTGATTGGATAAATGTATCCAAATTTTGGGTCATAATATTGTCAATCAATTTCAGTGAGTTATCTCTATTACTACTTAAAATGGAATACGTATTTTTTATGTCAGATGGATATTCTGTAAATCTTCCCGGAATAGTAAAATCATCCCAAGATGAATTAAATATATTTTGTAATAAGTTAGAATATTCAGAGTTATAGGAATTTATCATATCCTTGTGAAGTTCTAGAAAATAGTTTGTAATTGCTCTTGCCTCCCTCATCGTCTGTTCTCTATGTTGTTTAAAAAACTCATCATCATCCTCTGCTAATAATATATTTCTTCGATTCTCTCCTTGGTATATTATAGGTTCTGGTAATTTCCTATGTGATTTTTGCTCTTCTCTTGTTTTGTTATCTCCTTTTTTTGGGAACTCTTTTTCAGTCTTCTTTGGTTTCCGAGATTTTTTATTATTTAGGATTTGGTTAGATGACAACAAGAAGATATGAACATTCTTACTTAAAAAAAGTAGTATAAAATATATGAACACTATTACTTAAAATAAATATTTTATTGAATTTAATCAGTAAATTCCATTTTATTTACAATAAATATTGCTTATAATATATAAGGCTACTAAGTTTTTACTATGACCCTTACAATTTACAGATTTTTTTCAAATAACTTCACGAAAATTGATCATTGCCTATCATTATAAGTTTAGGAACTTGTATATTACCATCTAAGGTGGGAGACTATATCACTTTTCGTTACAAAAAGATGAAGTAGATCCGATCTTACAATTGCATTTCAAACTAAATTGCTAGTAATAAATATCTTTAATCTTTTAGTAAATCTAACATATTCTCATCTTCCCCTAACAAAATCTCCTTTCTTTCAAATAATTGCATTACGCATATTGTAAATCCTACATGTGCACAACTATCATCTTGACAATAGGTACAAAATGGAGCATTATCATTCATTTTTACTTTTATATAAGAGTGTAAGGTATTATCGTTTAAAATACATTCTTTACCTTTTTCATATCTTTTAAGTATAATATGATTGGCGGCAGAATTTTTATTTTCTGAATTTAGCCATTCCATAAATGCAAATTCTCCATCATCCAAATCAAGAATATGGATATGGTTTTTTTCCTTCAAAGATGCTACTGCTTTTTTTGAATTTTTATTTTTATCTTTGTCGAACATTTCAAAATCTTCTTTTACTATTGCTATAGTATTCAATTGAATCCATTTATATAGCGATTCAAAATAACAATAAAGAAAATATAAACATTTGGAAAGTATTATCTATAATGAAAAGTCTAAAATCTATATTATCAGTTAAGAATGGAATCATTCTATTTATACGACTAAAGAGGATAGGATACAAAGCACATTTCTATGCAAAACAATCAGGAAAAATAGATTTTTCATACCTTATGCTTATATTCTTTCATGATGGATATTTCCTATGAAAAAGAAGTTTCCAGATATACTATTTAACTGGGGCATGTTTTTAAAAAAATTAACTATAGTTGGTCTTTTCAAATCTCAAGTAAACATTGAAGATATGTTGCAAATAGAATCTCGACAAGAGGTTGCAACCCAACCGCGTACGCCTTGTTACAAACTTGGAGTCAAGTTTGGTAGAATAAACATACTACAAAAAATTTTAGAGGGGGATAAATCTGGAATTTACTTTAAAGTTGTAAAGGAGGGCGAAATAGGTACTGATGATTCTATCAAACTAATTAAAAAAGACAACAACAATAATGACGTTACAATAGAAAATATAGTTGAACTCATTACAGAATATAAAGATAATAAATTTACTTATGGAAAAAGTAGTTTAAGAGCTCCCAAAATGCTGGAAACAATCTTTTCTTGAAAAACTTTCTCAGTTAATAAATAAAAAATTGTATAAAATGAAAAGAATTGATTCAAAATAACTCTCCTCAAATTTTGAAAGATAATTTTAATAGAGTAGCAAGAAAGTTAAGAATATCTGTAACCGATAAGTGTAATATGAAATGCATTTATTGCATGCCAAATGGAAACATTAAATGGTTCGATAATAAGGAAATCCTTAATTTTCAAGAAATAGTTAGAATAGCAGCAATTTTTTCTCAATTAGGAATAACGAAAATTCGACTTACTGGTGGAGAGCCATTACTTAGACCGTCATTAGAGAACCTGATTAGGGATTTAACAAAGATAGAAAATATCAAAACCATCAGTATGACTACTAATGGGATTTTATTAGAGGATAAGATTAGTCAATTAAAATCAGCAGGATTGGATACTCTAAATATTAGTCTTGATACCTTTAGAGAAGAACGATTTAGAACTTTAAATGGTATTTCTAATTTAAATAAAGTTCTCAGAGGTATTCAAAAAGCAAGTGAGTTAGGATTAAAAATAAAGATTAATACAGTAATAATTAGAAATTGGAATGATGATGAAGTAATTAATTTCGTAAAGTTTGCCCAAGATACTAGATTAAGTGTCCGTTTTATTGAATTTATGCCTCTTGATGGATCAGGTATTTGGAATCATAATCTTGTTGTAACTAAGCAGGAAATAATAAAAAAAATAAAATCTAATTTTCATAATGTTATTTCTTTTGATGAAAATAATAATTCTTCTTTTCAATCTGATCCTGCAACGATTTATAATTTTAATGATGGAAAAGGAAAAATTGGATTTATTTCATCAATTACAGAACCTTTTTGTTCAAACTGTGATAGGGTACGATTGACTTCTGATGGAAGATTCCTCACTTGTCTTTTTGAAAAAGAAGGCTATGACTTAAAGAAAATGATTCGAAATGCAAAGACTGATCAAGAAATTATGGATTATATTGTAAGTTGTCATAAAAAGAAACCAGAGGGGATAGTACAATTAATTAGAATTAATGGACTTCGACCAAGCTTAAATCTTATGCATACAATAGGTGGTTGAGACCTGTGAATATATCAGAGTATACTACTTTGAAGATAAGATTATTTGGAATTTTGAGAGAGAAAATGGATAGCGATAATTTGATCATTTCGATACATGATACATCAATTTCCTTGAAAGAACTTAGAAAATATCTTGAAGAGTTATATCCTTCTCTGGGTTTGAATGAGATAAATTCTGTATTTGCTGTTAATAAAGTAATACGTAACGAAGATAACCAAGATATTAATGTAAAACCATCAGATGAAATTGCTATTATACCGCCAATAAGTGGAGGATAATGGTAGGAAATTATATGATTTCAATAACAAAAGATACAATTGATCAAATAAAAATATTGGATCAAATTAAAGATGATTCTTGTGGTGCAATAGTTTCTTTTATAGGATTTGTTAGAGATCATAATTCCAAGGGGAAAGTAGAAGGTATTTTTTATGAGGCATATGATGAAATGCTTGAAGAAATATTAAAAAAAATCGAAAGAGAGGTTTTCAAAAATTGGAATATTAAGAAATTTATTGCAGTACATAGAACCGGATATCTTCAGGTTGGAGAAATAAGTGTTGTAGTTGGAGTTTCTTCAGAACATAGAAAAGAGGCATTTGAAGCGTGTAGTTATGGAATTGAGAATATTAAAAAAAGATGTCCAATTTGGAAAAAAGAAAAAACTCAATTTGGCAATGAATGGATAAAAGGTGTTAAGATAAGTGAATGAAATAAATCCTTATAACGGAATGTTTGATGTATCCAGAAAAAGAGACACATTAAGAATTGCTACTGCACAAGCAATAATCAAAGTATCTCCTGCTAGTATAGATCTGATTAAAAATAAAAGAACACCAAAGGGAGATATTATAGAAGCAGCAAAAATTTCAGCTGCTCTTGGAGCAAAAAAAACATGGGAATTAATACCTTATTGCCATTCTATTCCAATAGATCACATTTCTACACAAATATTGTTATATGAATCGTCTATAGAAATTAAAGTTGGTGTTAAAAGTGTCTGGAAAACAGGAGTTGAAATGGAAGCATTAACCGGATGTTGCACAGCGGCACTTACCATATATGATATGCTCAAACCAATAGACGATCATCTAATAATAGAGTCGATAAAGTTATTAGATAAAACTGGAGGTAAAAGAGATTTTATTGAAAGCCCCGATAAAAAAATTACCATTGCTATATTTGTTATAAGTGACTCTACTTTTAATGGAACAAGAGTTGACAAATCTGGTAAAATGATCGTTAATAGATTGGAAAATGTTGATATCACTAAGAATATCGAAATCGTAGGTTATGAAATATTGCCTGATAGTGTAGACAAAATTAAGGCGTATCTTATCAAATATTCAGATGAAAAAAAAGTAGATCTAATAATAACTTCAGGAGGTACTGGTTTTAGTAAAAGAGATGTAACTCCAGAGGCAACTAAAATGGTTATTGATAAAGAGGCAAATGGAATTTCTGAAGCCATAAGATCATATGGTCAAAGGAGAACACCATTCTCCATGCTTTCAAGGGGAATGTCTGGCACAAGAGGGGAAACCTTAATTGTAAATTTGCCAGGAAGCACTAAAGCAGTATCAGAATCGTTAGATCTCCTTTTGCCTAGCATATTCCATGTTTTTAATATGTTAGGAGGGAAAGGTCATTAATGACATTTTACTAATAATACTTGCTCCTATCTTCTTTATAATAAGTTTTTTTTATTCTTCTGTAGGATTTGCTGGAGGAAGTAGTTATATAGCTATCTTAGTTCTTGTTGGAGTCAATTTGTATACAGTCCCACCAATCTCTTTAGCATTAAACATTATTGTATCTTCTGCAGCCTTTTTTAATTATCTAAAAGCAGGTCATTTGTCACTAAGATTATCATTTCCTCTATTAATTTCAGTACCTTTTGCATTTATCGGAGGTTCTATAGTTTTACCAGAAAAAATGCTAACATTAATTTTTGTCATATCTCTTTTTTCTGCTTCAGCCGCATTGCTATTGTCTAGAGTAACAAGGAGAATAACATTTCAACACGAAAAGATAAGAAAAATGAATTTGAATTTTTTTAAAACTGCATTAATAACCTCTCCATTAGGTGCTCTTCTTGGTAGCATTTCCGGTCTTGTTGGAATAGGTGGAGGGATATGGCTTTCACCAATCTTGATAATCTCAGGTCTAGCTAATCCCAAACAGGCTGCAGCTTCTGCCAGTTTATTTATATTAACAAATTCTATAAGTGGATTTATTGCTCATACTATAACCAAGGATATAGATTTTGATTTGATCATACCATTGTCCATTGTTGTTCTGATAGGAGGTTTAATGGGATCTAGACTTGGCGCATTCAAGTTTGATCATCATAAAATTATAATCATAATAGGAATTTTAGTTGCATTAGCAGCCTTAAATCTTGCTACAAGATTATTCAAGTAATAAATTACAAAAAGTCCATGGGATTGCTAGATGCAAAAGAAAATCCAGGAAGTAAATTTACTTGTACATTATTTCCCTTTTCAATATTTGTTATTTTTTCAGACACTAGTACATAACCGTTTGCTCTGGTCAGAACTGTCATATTTGAAGTTTCTCCAGTTATTGGTTCCGCCCTTATGCTATTGTTAGTCTTTGAACTTGATAAACGGACATATAATATTTTTATAAAGTTTTGGAATTTCTTTCTAGCTATCCAGTTATCGGTAATCTGAGCATTTATAAACGCATTATTATTATGTGATAACCCAATCAAAGTTCTAATTAGTGGTAAAGCAAATACTATGAAAGCATTAACAGCTCCTTGAATAGGACCAGGTAATATAATAATAGGTTTAGATTTCAGTGCTGCAACTTTAGTTACTCTTCCTCGATCAAGTCTAATCCCCTGAGCTAGAATTCCTGGCTTTCCCATAGAATGGATAGTTTCTACAATGAGATCCTTATGCCCAACTGACGAGCCTCCTATTGTAAGAACAATATCATATTGAGATAGGGCATTGTTTATCTTACTCTTAATCATTTTAATATTGTCAGATGTTATTCCTAGATCCACAGGTATTCCACCAGAAGCCTCTATTAAGGTGAAAATTATTTGACCATTAGTATTGAGAACCTTTCCATAAGCAAACTCATCAATATCATTGGTTAACTCACTTCCAGTTGGAATTATTGCAACTTTTGGTTTTTTATATATATTTAGTTTTTTAATTCTCATAATATTTAACAAAGCTATATCTTGAATTCGTAATAAGTGTCCTTTTTTAAAAACTAATTTATTTTTAGTAATATCCTTTCCTGCAGGTGAAATAAAAGATCCTTTGGTAAATTCAGAAAAAATCTTAACTGATCTATCCGTTACATTAAAGTGTGTATATTCGATAGGAACAACTGTGTCCGACTTTGTAGGTAAATATCCACCTGTTGGAATTCTGGCAGCTTGTCCGGGTTGTAAAGATTCACTTTTTGTATTTCCAAGTTTAACCTCGTTCATTACTTTGAGGGTAACAGGTTTCAAATTGGAAGCACCACGAATGTCATTATAAAAAACTGCAAAACCATCCATATGAGACGAATCATACAATGGAATAGTGACAGTTGAATTGATAGCATTATATAAAATCCGACCCAATAACTCGTTATTTGTATTGACTGTTTCATACATTGGTTGTACAGTAATATTTTTCCTTAATTCGAAAAAGGCACTTCGGATGGATGAATATGAATTTGCTTCTTTATGCATGAGTACTTCTTAAAATAAAAACTCATAATATGATTCTTTAATTTATAAAAATCATTATTATTATTATTTTTTATAAAATGTTATTTATCCAACTCAAAATTATAATTATAATCAAATACACTGATACTATAAAATAGTTATTTAATAAATAAGAATGATAATTTCTGACTTGATATATTAATATCTTTTTCTATGATTCACCAATTTGATAAAGATAGAAAAGACGATGATTTAATATTTATAAATGGATTAAAGAATAATAACCATAGTACATTTAAATAATATTTGTGAAAGTATTTAATGATGACAACAACAAAGATTTCATACATAAAAATTAGGTATATAATGATCTTTGTTGTTTTAGTATTTGTTTCAATAGATTCTTTATCTATTATTAAGGTATTTTCTTCAACTAATGATCTTGCAGCTATTCATCAAAATAATAGTGGATCAATAAATAAAAGTGATAGTATGATGTTGCCCGGAAAAAATATGACCTTCGGTGTATCTCTTGATAATGCAAAAATGCATTTAATGGAAGCAAGAATGGATCTCAAAGAGAATGATATTGATGGAGCATTGATGCAATTGAATATGACCACTAATAATATAAATATGCACGAAAAAGAGATGGCAGATATGATGAAGATGATGGATAAGATGGAAGAAGTATATAAATAAAAAATTAAATATAATATTTCATTAAACTAACAATTAATTAATATTAACTTTTAAACAGACGTTTATCAGATTCTATAATAATAATACTAGTTTTTATATAATTATTTATTTGAACTAAAAAACCTTAAATCAGTTATTATCTAATGAATTCTGTGATAGAGAGACCACCAACTTCTATCTTATTTTCATTCGCGATAGGAATTGCTGCGGGACTTGTATCTATTGCAGTATCAGTCATGATTAAAGTATTTGTTGGAGGATTATTTCTGCCAGAACTTGCATCACAAACATTATTTTCACTTACACCGGGAGAATTTGAATCTCAAGCAATAGATACTTTGGGTCCTCTCGCAAAATATTCCGCTTTCATAGGGTCTATAATAGTTACAATAATAATCTTTGGTCTAATTGGAATTTTTCTAATTAAATTGTATAACAAGCTCAGATGGAACAGCTATATATTAAAATTTATATCTTCTTTCGCATTCACTTACAGTATTTTGGTTATTATCTCTATTGTAATGGTAACAATAATACAAGTTAGAAGTGGATCTCAAACAATTTCAATCCAACATATTATTCTTTCTTTTATTCCTACACAAATAGCTTTTGGGTTAATTTTTTCATTATTTTCGAGAAAAACAAAAATGAAAGATATAGTACAAGACCCTTACCAACCAGCAGGGAGGGAGAATACTACAGTAGTAAATTACAATAGAAGAGAATTTATTCGATTAATTATTGCATCTGTGGTTTCTATTCCTGTTATATATTTTGGATTAAATCGATTATTTTCACCACAAGAAGTAGCACAACAACAAATTCAATCTGATGTCTCAAATTTATTGCCGCCACAATCAGGATCAATACCTACTGAATTTAAAGATCCAACACTTGCTCCATTACTTGCTTCAGAAATAACACCTACCTATCTATTTTATAGAATAGATATTAATCCTATTGTTCCTGAGGTAGATGTAAATTCTTGGAGTCTGCTGATTAAAGGAATGGTTGGTAATCCATTAAAATTGAGTTATGAAGAAATAAAATCTATGTCTGCAATTGAAGAATTTGTTACCCTAGAATGTATAAGTAATAAGATAGGTGGAGATCTCACTGGTACTGCATTATGGAAAGGAGTACGGCTCAAAGATATTCTTGAAAAATCAAAGATTCTTCCTGATGTCAAATACATAGTATTTAGATGTTCTGATGGTTATGATGTAGGTATCCCATTGGATAAAGGGCTTATGAATGAAACAATATTAGCATATGAAATGAATTTAGCTCCATTAACCTCTAAGCACGGATTTCCTATTAGAGCTATAGTACCGGGCTTATATGGAATGATGAATCCAAAATGGATCACAGAAATAGAATTAGTTGATAAAGTATACGAGGGCTATTGGCAGAGAAATGGTTGGTCAAATATTGCTGAATATAATACTGGATCCTCCATAGTTATTCCCGGACAAGCACCAATAAGGAATAGGTTCAGAGATTTAGATGAAAATTCTAATACTAATTCTCGTTCATCTGGTAAGAGAGTGCCAATAGCAGGAATAGCATTTGGAGGGGATAGAGGAATTTCAAAAGTAGAAGTTAGTACAGACGGTGGTACAACTTGGAAAACTGCTACAATCAAGGAACCTCTTTCTAGGTATACATGGGTATTATGGACAGCAGGATTCATTCCAGAAGGAGTAGAAAATTATAAAATCGTGGTTAGATCTACAGACAAAAATGGAAAAGTCCAAACTTCCGAATTAAATCAGCCATTTCCAGATGGAGCAACAGGGTATCATACAATAAGTGTATAATCATCAATTTACTAAAAATTTAAACTAGTGGAATAAGTTGGAGAACTTAATACATAAACATAAAAAATCACATCGTATTCAGACTTAATTTGTAAAATAACTCATAGTAGAATAATTGTTAAACTTTTCAAGTAGATATTTTGTTATTACATAGAAAATAATATTAATTCTTTTCAGAATAATAAGCATCGATAACTAACGTTTCTATTATAAGTAATGGTTTGGAAATATTTAATGGTAAAAATATAGGAGGTTATCAGCTTAGATTCGTATTTGTGCTACGACTAGACAGATTTTGATTCTAGTTTTTGCTTTACTGTTTGAGCTGCTTGTTGTAATCCCTTTTCTATCTTATTGTTAGCTCCATCTCCTGAAAGAAAGTTCGCAATCTTTCCTGAACTTGGTAATTCGTAATCGATAGAATGTCTTATGTGTGTAGTATTGTAACTTCCGTTAAACTCTTGTACGCTTTTCCAGTACTTAAATGGGCCATCCTTTTGTTCTGTTACTAGTCTTTTATTTTGTTCTTTATCAGTTACTCTTAAAATCATCTCATCTTCTCTTCCCATATATTCACCTTTCACTTTCATTTCAGAACCTTCTTCATTTTTAGGACCTGATAGTGATTGTGATTCTTTAACAATATCCTGTGGCCATGTTTCCTTTATGTTACTTGGATTGGTATAATATTCATATACTTGTTCTACTGGAGCCTGTATATCTATCTCATATTTGACTGTTGTCATGTTGATATCTGTGAAATATAACTTATAAAGGTGGGTGAAATGATATACCAGTTGGGCACTATTGTTCTCTCGTCATGTTTCAAATCTGATGTGGGTATTTTGACAATTAAAAATATCAATTCTGCTTGTTTATAACATATATCAAGCTCAAATTATATTTAGTTGTAAAAGTTGCTTTGTCAGTTAACCAATATGACTTCTTTCTATAACTAAAAATTTAAGCTTAACACTTAGAGTATACATCTAGTTAGGATCTGTTCAAACAAATTTAACTTTAACTTTTTTGTTTGAAAAATGTGACTCTTTTAACTAAACTCTTAGAGAGAGAAAAACATATCTACAAAAAAGTAATCTATTTATTGTTATTTTTATTCTCTAAAAGTGAATCGATTTTATTTTTTAGATCTTTCAATATGATTGGTTTTGTAATTACTGTATCATCAATATTAGGAATCTCCTTTTTTAATTCTTGAATATATTGTGCATTAGCAGTAGTTAAACAAATTATTACTTGCTCATCTATTTTCTTTAATCCTCTAAACATCAAGATTCCATCCATCTTTGGCATTTTCAAATCTAGGAGAATCAAATCATACAGACCTTTTTTAAAATAGTATAATGCTTCTATTGGATCCGTATAAACATCAACTTTGTATCCCTCATATTCTAAAAATATTTTAAATAGCATGTTAACGTCTTCATTATCATCTATTATCAATACTCTTCCCTTCTGCATTTACCTTGCCTGGCAAACCCATGAACAATTATTCTATATCAAAATATTCATCTAGAAAGTTGTTACAGCTATATAAAAAATTTTTACTTAACCAATTTTTTCGGCGCCGAAAAAGATATTATTTTTAAATAAATAATGACTAAATAGGGAGACTGAATGAGAACGTTGACCCTCTAACTTTGCCATTATTTGCATCACTAGTAGCCCATATTTTTCCACCATGTTTTTCGATTATACTCTTAGAAATAAATAACCCCAACCCAGTACCACTCCCTCCCAGGGAATACGTAGCGAATTTTGTAAAAAGTTTTGGAAGTATCTCTTGATCTATACCTGTTCCCGTGTCCTTTATACTAACAATAATCTTATTTTCCTTTCTTTCAACAATAACAGTAATCTTCCCCTCTTTCGTAAACTTGATGGCATTACTTAACAAGTTATGAAGAACTTGAGATACTCTCCCTTTATCCGCCTTTATCTCTAGCATATTGTGGTTGTCATCAGGAGATTCAAAGAAAAATTTTACATTATTTCTATTTTTTATTGTATGTTCATACTCTGTCAAGATCTCTAGTATCAATTCTTTTAGATTGAATTTTTCTTTCTTTAAAATTAGAGATCCCCTTTCAATCTTTGCAACATCCAATATATCACTAGTTAGTTGCATAAGTCTTCTACAATTTCTAATAATAACTTCTACAATTTCTTCATGTTTTTCAATATTTATGTCTTGAATGTTATTACTATTTTTTATCCTCCTGAAATGCAATAATTCAGATAGACCTAGTATTGTTTGTATAGGACTTCGGATTTCATGTGAGGCTACATTTATGAATTCTTCCTTTATTAGATATTTATGGTGTAGTTCTTCGTTTGCTTTTTCAAGTTTCTTTGTTAATTCATTTTGTTTTGTGATAAAGTTTTTTATCGAGTTCACCATTAAATTGAATGACTCACTTAGACGTGAAAGTTCATCATTGCCTTTGCTTTTAACAGATACATCAAGATTTCCTTTAGTTACCGCAGAAGTTGCAGTAGTGAGAGCAAATATTGGTTTTAATATTTTTCTACTCAAGTAAATAACGAAAGCACTAATAACTGCAATATTTAATAGAGCAAAGAGTTCATGCAAAAATATCGAATGTTGAGAACTATTTTTTGAATAGATCCCTAATTTTGTAACCAATACGTTTGATGAATCGACTAAAGGTAAGGCACCTGTTTGTATTGTGTTAATAAATTTGTCTATTCCTTTCTCTTCTGTAGAGGAAGTTGTTGTTGTAACTAATACTGCTGGCTTGATTATTTGATTTTCTTTGATTATAGTGTTTGTTAGGATTGTTTTTAGTAATATCCATTGTTGATATATATTGTCCCAATCATTCAAAAATTCTGACGGCAATGGTTTAAGATCTATGTCCGATATCTCTCCACCTTGTTTTAATACCAAGATGTTTGATTCCAACTGGTCTATTGCAGAATTAATTCTAGAAGAATCGCTATTATTTTCCATAAAATATTCTGTTATACTAAACATAAGGTTAGATGTGAGAAACCTATTCTTTCCTGCAATATTTATTGAATTTCCCAAATAGGTTGATTGTGATTGGTAATAAGTGAGAATAATAAAACTAGTAATAATAAAGATAATCTGAATAAAAACTAATATTCCTATTTTAAAACCTATTTTGGAACGTATAAATTTAAAATTGTCATCATAAGGCTTTAGCATGACTAAATAACATGATGGATATATTTGGGCTTATTCCTTCTGATCTATAGTTATTTTTAACTCTTTTAAATATATCCGATAATTTGTGTACTTGTATTATCAATTAGTTCTTTGTTATTGGTATTTCCTAAGTTAGAGCAACAATTTGTTACTCTATTAGTTAACTCTGTTAATTGCTACCTTGATGTTCCAGCTATTATATCAAATGCTATGTTTTTCTTCGCAAATGTTTTACAAACTCCACACCCATAAGCACCTAATGAACCTCTACTTTGTAAAATCAAGTAATATTTAAATTCAACCGGAATTTAGTTGTCTTGTGACTCAACGTCCAACAGGAATTACTATAATATCAGTTCTTATGATAATAGGAGGAATAATACTTTTATTTACTGGAATTACTCCTTTATTTTTAGGTCCTCTAATTAGCATAGAGTCTTCTTCTGATTATGCAATTAGTGAATTAGGAATGCTTATTACAATAGGTGGCTTAGTATTAGTGGGATTAGGAATAGCAAGTTTCATTGTTTCATGGGGTCTTTTAAAAGGAAAAAGATGGGCAAGAACAATTACACTCATAATCAGCATAATTACAATAATATTTGCAATTATTTCTCTTGCAAGTAGTGGAGATTTAATACATATTATTTCAATAATAATATATGGTATAATAATTTACTATATGTTTACAGACAAAGTAAAATTATTTTTTGGTAAGGTTAAAGAGCCAACTACCTAATTTATTTTCTAAAATTTTTGTTAAATCATATAATTAAAGAAAATAAAAAGAAAAAGATATAGGAGATTATTTCTTCCAATTGACTATTAATTCGTAATGCTTTATAATGATTGCGCATATCCAATCCATAAGCGTTCTTCATATGTTCTCGAAATTTTACAGCCCTAGGTCATTAGATGTAGCTAATACTATGAATGAATGAATGACTGCTAGAGTAACAATCATATTCATTCTTTAGCATATACAATTTAAAAATATTATTTTAGAGGTATCCATATTTAGGTCAAATTTGGTTTACATCCCACTAATATAGTCAATACTAAATAGTTATGGATTAATCCTTATTAGTTAAGGAATAAAGGAGTCCTCAAGGATTGACAAAATGCAATGATATTAATAAATAAACCATTGAATATAAATTAAGACAAAATAACAACTTTGTTATTAATATCTGAAATATATCTTTAGATTGAGTTATTTTCTGATAGTTTAGATTGAAGAACTATATTATTTATTGACTAAGACTAGACATATTAGGAAATACTTTGGAGGATTCAAGACTAGACATATTAGGAAATACTTTGTCACCTAAACTGGACAGATTAGTATATACTCTAGTATCTGCAAGACCAGTCATATTCTGATATACTTTGGAGGATTCAAGACTAGACATATTAGGAAATACTTTGTCACCTAAACTGGACAGATTAGTATATACTCTAGTATCTGCAAGACCAGTCATATTCTGATATACTTT
>DASVEV010000327.1:0-5168 GCA_036380415.1 Nitrososphaeraceae archaeon | reverse complement strand
GCTTTCTTTGCTGGTGGTGTTGTTGTTGTTGTTTTTCTTTTTGTAGTTGCTTTCTTTGCTGGTGGTGTTGTTGTTGTTGTTTTTCTTTTTGTAGTTGCTTTCTTTGCTGGTGGTGTTGTTGTTGTTGTTTTTCTTTTTGTAGTTGCTTTCTTTGTAGTTGCTTTCTTTGCTGGTGGTGTTGTTGTTGTTGTTTTTCTTTTTGTAGTTGCTTTCTTTGCTGGTGTTGTTGTTTTCTTTCTACTAACTGCAGCTGTAGATTTTTTATTTGTTTTTTTACTAGTGGATTTTGTTTTTTTATCCATAGACAAGTATATAATTAAACTACTTATTCTTATATTAATCGGAAACAGAATAAGATAATTATTTTTCTATTGAATATAGTCTCCAATTATTATAAACATAAAAAAAACTAATTAAAGAAAGTATCACTAAAATTAATAAGATAATTTATTTATAAGAGATTATTTTTAATTTTATTTTCTGTTTAAGCATTTATCATACTAAACATTCAATCTTTAAATTTCAATAGAAAAACATGTATTTAGAATATCAAAATATGTTCTCTCATTTGATTGAAGTAGCCAAATATAATAGTATATTTATTTTGTAAAATAATAAATTAAATTTCATTCCTTTTTAATTCAAATACAAAAATTCTGTTTAATTTGAAATATGATCAAATTCAAAAATTAAAATAAACTTTATAAAAATAATTCATTTTTTACGGCTTTGATAATATAATATTTAATTTGTTATTTATCAGATCATTTATTTTTTTTCCATTAACTTTGCCACGAAGAACAGTCATACATTTTCCCATCAAAGCACTCGTTGCCTCCATTCCTTTTTCTTGTATAATCAATATATTATCCTCTATAATTTTATCAATTATTTTTTCAAGTTCTTCATCACTAATTGATTTGATTCCAAGAACAGTGATTGATTCGTCAACACTTTTTGTTGTCCTATTCATCAACTTTTCCATAATCAAATTAATTGATTCTTTAGCAATAAGACCAGAATCTAGTCTTTTAAAAATATCTAAAAGAATATTATTATTTAATACACTAGAATCATAACCTTGTCTTTCTAAGTTTAAAATATCTTCAGTGAGTTTTGATGCTATAAATGATGGAGAGACTTTAGTTAAACCACTAAGTATTTCAAATATTTCAAAATAGTTAGAATCAAAAATTTTTTCAGCTAAATTTTCATTTAATTGATATTTCTTTGCTAAGTATGAAATAGTTTCATTCCAAGGTTTTGGAACTTTTTCTTTCAGAGGAACAAGAAGATCATCTGTTATTTTAAATGGAGCTATGTCTGTTTCTGGATACATTCGTGCTGATCCTGGTTTTGGTCTACTGTATATTGTTTTTCCATCAATCGTAGCTGCTCTAGTTTCTGATGGAACACCTGAGCTAACATTCTTGAGCCTATCACATATTGCACTTATCGCAATTGACATTTTTTCTTTAGGTCCACCAAGAATAATAAAACCATCATTGGAGATATCAATATCTAATATTTCATTAACCTTTTTAACTTCCGTATCTGTTATACCGTAATTAGGTAACTCATCCGAATGAAATAGGCCTCCGAATCCATAAAATCTTACTAGTTCTCCTAATTGTTTGCCTATTCTTATATTGGGATATGGCTCAAATCCAAATAATCCTTTAAAACCTTTAACACGGATAGCCATGAAAATATTCCCTTTGTTAGAAATTATTTTTTGTACTATTTTAGATGATGAATCCATAAAAATGTTAGTAATATCTATGATTTTATCTCCAATTATTATACCAGTTGATTCTCTTTGTCTATTCATTTTTTCAGCAATTAAAATTAAACCATGTTGCCTGATTGTTTCATATTCTATTACTTTTATTAGTTGATCGAGTCTCTGAACTCCTTTTATTTCTACAATACCTTTTCCATTATTAACGGATATGTTTACGTCCTGTCTAATACTACCTAGTCCTCTAGCTACACGTTTACTTGCCCTCAAAAGCCTTCCTAATGTAAGAGCTATTTTTACTATTTCTGTTGGTGTTCCAGTAACAGGTTCAAGAGCGATTTCAATTAGTGGAATTCCAAGTCTATCGAGTCCATATTCTCTAAACTTTCTATTATCTGATAATAACTTCCCAGAATCCTCTTCTAAACAAATAGTCTGTACTCCTATTTTTTTCCCATCGACCTGTAAATGACCACCATAAGAAACTAACATTGTTCTTTGAAATCCAGAGGTATTTGATCCGTCAATCACTATTTTTCTCATAACATTTATCTCATTAATAATGTTAGAATTAAGAGCAAGAGAGATTATCAATGCAGTGTCCATAGCATCTCTATTTATTTCATGTGGTGGTTCTTCGTCTGCTTCAACCAAACAGCTTGCAGTATAAGAAGAATGATATTTGATCGTAAGCATTTTTGTGAATTCAAAGATACTTGCTAGGTCATATGAGCCTAGCTCACTTTGGACAGGACGCAATTTTCTTAAAAAAGTAGCATCGTAATTTTCCGCTTCCAAACATTTACAGTTGCAAAATAACTTGTTTTTAGTAGATAATTGCTGATGAATTTCAAAACCAACTTTTAAAATTATTTCATTCATATCAATAGTACATCATTCATTGATAAAATTGTATAATTTTAACTATTATGAAATTATTACTCTACAATTGGAGTTATATAAGTAATCTCATTTGAAATATTTTCTTGCATTTTATTTCTGATATAATCTAAATCATTATAATTTGCTAAAAGCCACATAGCTTTTACCATAGCAGTTTCAGAAAGCATATTAGATAGTGATATTACACCAATCTTTTGTAGATCTCTCCCTGTATCATAGACATTTAGATTTGTTCTACCCCAAATACACTGAGATGTCATAAAAACTAATATTCCAGACGCTATTGCTTCTTTTAAATAAGAAAAACAATTTCTATTAATATGACCTAGGCCTGTTCCTTCTATAATTATTACTTTGTATCCTAATTTTTGTACATTTTCTATTAATATTGGATTAAGTCCTGGGTAATATTTTAATAGAAAAACCCTATCATCAAATTTAGTTTTTGATATTATATTGAATTCTTTGTTTATTTTGTTTCTATTTTTGTTTTTGTGTAAAATTATATTGGAAGGAATTTTTTGTATTTCGACCCGATCATCTTGTACAACTGCAATTGGAGAAATATCTATTGATTTAAATGCGTCGCGTTTACTTGTATGATTTTTCCTTACTCTTGTACCTATATGACAGTATATTTCTTCGTCAGATATACTCCCATGCATAGCCACAAATACCCCAGAATAATCCAACTGGGTTGCAAAAATAACTGATGCAATAAGATTGGAAGACGCATCAGAAGAAGGTCGATCAGAAGATTTTTGTGCACCGACTATTATAACAGGGATAGGAAGATCTTGTAACGCGAAACTTAATGCAGCTGCAGTATAACTCATTGTATCAGTACCATGAGAAATTATGATACCATCATAGTTTCCAGAATTAACCTTCTCTATTATTTTATTAGCTATTAAGTGCCAATGTATTGGACCAATATTTTCACTATATTCATTAAATAAAATTTCAGTATCAATTGAAGCATAAAGAGAAAGTTCTGGAATAGAAGTATATAGATCTTTAGCTGATAAAACAGAGGTGACACCTCCCGTTCGATAATCTATTTTACTAGCAATTGTTCCACCTGTACTAATTAGAGCTATTTTTGGTAAATTAGAAATTTGTGAAAGATTATTATCATTTTGGTATTGCGATTTTAAAGAACTAGAATTGAATACATTCTTATTTGGTAATTCTTCTGTTTCGATAGAAAATGAAGAAACTTTGGTGATAGATTTTATATTATTTAACATTATGCCTACATTATAACCATTAGGCAGTTTAATTACTATATGATTCCTTTCACTATACTCATATCTTGGCATAAATCTCCCTGAGAGAATAGAATTATTATTAAAAACTACATTGACTATATCACCTACCTTAATATTATTAAGAATGGGTTGAAGATCATCGTTGGTTGACATAACTATAACTTATCATATAATTATAATTTAATTCTATCAAAATAACATTATTAATACAATTATTGATTATTGATGCTGTTCATTATATTTATTCCATAAAAGATTTAATCTCTCTATACCATTTATTTCTTCTATTACTTTTGCAGTTTCAAAATGAACCAAGTCTTTCCAATTTTCTTTTTTAACCATATTTTCTCGGATTCGGGTACCTGAAAATTTTTGTCTCTCAAATAATAAAGGTTGAACAATTTTTTTTTGTCTTTCCTGAAATAAAGCTATTGTGAATGGATCATTTGTAAAAATAACATCATAGGAGGGAACTAATAAGTCAAGATTATGAGTCCATAATGCATGGCTATTTGTATCAGGTACTGGAATAATAAGGATATTCCGGAGATCAATTTCATCAATATGAATTAAGGTATTTCTAATCATTTTTATCCTTTCACCTGCTGTAAAGGGGTTTCTTAGTTCATAACTTATCTGGGCACTCCCCACGACGATAACTAATGTTGAGAGCTGTCGCAATGCAAATTTTATGGCTTCAATATGCCCTAGATGTAATGGTTGAAATCGACCTATAAGTAAACCTATAAGCATGTAAGAAAAAAGAATAAACATTAATTTAAAGGATCTACATAGTCTATTTTTAATATAATAATAATCTAGGATTTATTTATTATATATTAAGGAATAATAATTAGACATTTCAGATGATTTTTTTAGAGGTTAAGTTTTATGTTTATTATCATTAATCCTAGTATTAATGACATTGTGATAACAAAAAACCCTCCAGCTAAAAATCCATATTGTGTTTTTGGAGTATGTGAGTATCCTGATCTATATAATAGAAAAGATCCAAATACACCTACAAAAAGTATTAGTGTAATAATTATTGTTTCGCTTATTGTTTGTAATGATCTTGATGGTACAATGGTATATCCTTTAGGTACTTTCCCTCCTTCAAGAACAGCATTTATTAACCCACTTGATAATGCAAAGAAGAAAACCAGATAAATTACAGATATTACAATAATGAGTTTTGGTTTACTATAGTTCAATAAAAGATAGCATTAAAAATAAATATAAATACCTTTTTT
>DASVEV010000326.1:0-3391 GCA_036380415.1 Nitrososphaeraceae archaeon | reverse complement strand
CAAAATAATTATTATCGTAAAGTCTTTTCCGGTAAATTATTAGGAGGATCTTCCGTATATGATTTTGGAAGTGGTGAGAGACTAAATACAGGCTACCCAATTTTGTTGCAAGAAAAACCTAAATATTTTATATTCGTAATAACACCTACTACACAAATATATTCACATATCAATGATATTCTTCATACGGAAAGAGTAAAAGGTTTTTCGTTGATTTTTGGCCTTTCATTTGCAGTTCTGATTTTAATCATATTTTTTATAAAGTGGAATAATACATTAAATATTGAAGTAAGAAAAAGAACAAAAGAATTACGAGAATCAAATAGAAAACTTTCATTATCAAATCAAGAAATTGCACAAGCCAATGAAGAATTAAAAGTTCATGATAAAATGCAAAAGGAATTCATTAATATAGCAAGCCATGAGATAAAGACACCGCTTCAAGCTATTCTTTCAGCTTCCCAACTATTACAAATGTACCCTGAGAGACAAAAGAAATTCGCGTCAGCAATACAAAGAAATGCGATTAGGCTCCAAAGACTTTCCAACGACATATTAGACGTTGCTAAAATTGAAAGCCGGTCATTAAAATTAAACAAGGAATTACTCGATCTAAATCAAGTAATATCAAATATTGTAGAGGATTATAAGACTCTTATTATAAAGGATAATCATAGTGTCAAGTTATATTTTAAGCCATTCCACCATGCTTTATTCGTAGAAGCCGATAAAGAAAGAATTGCTGGAGTAATCTCCAAACTTCTAAGTAATGCTATTAAATTTACCAAAAAAGGCGAAATATTTGTTTCTATTGAGAAAGAAAATAATAATACTAATCCTTATGCCTTAGTGACTGTAAAGGATACTGGAGAGGGAATAGATCCAGAAATATTACCGAAAATATTTTCAAAGTTTATTACAAAATCTTTTGAAGGGTTAGGTTTAGGGATGTATATCGCTAAAAATATTGTGGAAGCTCATGGGGGAAAGATATGGACTGAAAACAACAATAATAAGAATGGTAATCGTGGAGCCATATTTTATTTTTCTTTACAACTAAGCAAGATAGTAAGAACATCAAATAACAATATAGATAAATAAAAAAAGAAATTATTAAAATTATATTATATAATGAGCGAAAATTTTCTATCAATCCTTTCGAATCTATACAAGTCCTAATCTTTCATCCTTTTCATTTGCTATATTAGATAAATGTAATCCCAAATTAGGATCTATTATCCTTATTATTGATTTACTATATTGATTTACTAAGTTTATTTTCAATTAATAATAAATTACCATTATTATTGTTATTATTATTATTTTGTGTTTTCTTCATATAGAAATATAAAAATTAATAGTTTATAAGTAATTTAGGACTATTCTATATAGATCTAGATTTTTTGCTTAATAGTGTTTTGATTAGGGACATTGATGACATCCTGATTACAGATTTTAATAATTTGATATATTTAATTGTCACACCATATTAATTACTACGTATTTTATTTTTACCAGATTTGTCTCTTAATCACATTTATTGCTTCTTCATATACCTTTTTTGCTTTTTGTATATCGCCGTTAAAACAGTCATTAGATATTTTTTTTATTATTTCATCGTAAGGAATATATTTTTGGCTAGTCTTAAATTCTTGTTTTTCATCATTTGAAAACATATTTGTTAAACTAGATGGTAGCATTGATAAAATACCTGTTGCTACTACTGGCTCTGAATTTTGAAGAAAAAATCTTGATGTGATTGAAATTCCTTGTCTTGCCATATCCGGTGAGATTTCCAATCTTTGGGCAAAATTTTCAACAATCTCTTCCATAACAAAAAAATGACAATTAAATATTTAATCAATTGGTAATATTTTTATCCATAATAATGCTGAATTTTTTTCGCTGCCATTATATTTTTTCTTATATTCAAATAATAAATAGAATTCACTGGAATGGTCAAAATATTAATGATCCTATGGGGTAAATACCAAAAAATAATCACTATAGATATACCACTTTTACAATAAACAGATTTTAATGTTATAAAAATCATTGAAAAATTATCATTTACTTTTAACTCTGGATTTTAGGAAGAGTAATTTCGATAAAATAATAATGGAAAAAATAGTTCCTTTCTAATTAAAGAAGAGAAATTAGTAATTGATTGATAATTATTACTAAATTATTACTAAAACTCTTAATTAATTCTCCTTGATTACTTGATAGAAATAACTATAATAATATAGGTAAGTTTGAAATCATTTTACAATTAGCATAAAATTAATAATAGATAAATGAATAAAAATAACTTTAATGTATTATTTTATTATAATTAAGGAACAATTTGATAAACAAGTTAAAAATCAAACTTACGAAATAAGTCAATTATTATGAAAGAATCTTGTATGAAATGTAAAATGGTAAATAAAGATATCCTTTATTTCTTTAAGAATATAAGACCAACTAGTGTACTGACTAAAGTAAAGGATCCAATTAATGCAGCAACAAATACAGTATCTGCTACTGATGCTAGTGGTTCACCTATAACGGCTACAAATATTGAATATACAATAATTATGAATCCAATCAAGCCAAATAGGCCAAAAACTATTGATTTAATATCACTACCACCATTTTCAAATGTCGATCCTTTTTTATCTTGGGTTTGTGATTCTTTAGTGTCTTTTTCAGGATTAACTTTTTTAAGATTAGACTGACCTATTTCATTATTAGTAGAAGTTAGTTTATCTATTTCTCTTTTATAATCGTCAGAATTTTTATATATATTATCAGCCATTTCAATATAATTATATTTAATAGTATAAAAACAATTAAGAATTAATCTTAGTGAGAACATCTAAATTCAATATACTTTTTGAATATCCGTCTTAATACTTGATGTCATAGCCTATTTAGGAACAAATCACAGATGTCTATGGCGAGATTAGAGTCTTTACACTGGATGTATCAACCTATTGAAAATTATAATATTTAATAAATTCAGATAATTTTATCGTCATAGTTCATATAAATTGTATTTATCTTAATTATTACAATTGATGCAATCCAGGATATGACAATTGGGTTCATTCAGAAGAATGACGATTTTGTTCACTCACTTTAGATTGATATTATATGACAATTAGAGACAAAATGATTATGATGATTTAGCGACTTATGATGGATAAATCCCTTTACCAATCATTGGTCCAATGATCTATGATAATAGCCTCTTAATAATAACCATTGGAAGAAATAGTTTTAATAATTATATTAGTAGTAAAATCATGTATAGCATAAATAGTCTTTAATCCTTAAAGTAATTCGCCTTTAAAAATCAATTATTGTCTATTACTTTAGACCAATCAATATTAGTATGTCTGTGCAT
>DASVEV010000325.1:0-8127 GCA_036380415.1 Nitrososphaeraceae archaeon | reverse complement strand
CAATAATGTTAGGATTATTCGCTTTAATTGGATTTATTATTCTTGTTTATTCGATATTCGTAGCAGTCATGGGTGAACCACTAGCATCAGTAGCAGATACCGTATTTATTGCTGCATTAATTGGGTCTTTTACTTTGGTAGGCACAATTGTTAGTTATTTATATATGAACAGATAAAGTGATCTAAAATAGTTATATTTTTTATATAACCAATTTCCTCTTTTCACATTGTGACGACGACAAAATAAATTACTATTTAACAAAGTAAAAGATGCTATTTTTTTATTTATTTCAAGTTAGAAACAGTATCTACTCATTTAGAAACAAATTTTTTTTTTATGATCAAAATTTTTTTTCTTATATTCAGAACTAATCGTTATTATATAATTAATTGCAAAAGATTATAATTTGAGGTACAAATTTATCCAATGATGAATAAGGAGATCCATGAAGACTTTATTACTTCTTCGTCATGCTAAAACAAGCTGGGATGATGCTAAAGTTTCTGATGATCTACGGCCACTAAGTGAAACTGGCAAACGAAATGTCTATCAAATGGGTAAATTCTTAAAAAATACAAAATTAATACCTGATTTGATTCTTAGTTCTTGTGCTAAGAGGGCTAAAGATACTTCTATCTTATTAGCAGAATCTAGCGGGTACAATAAGGATATTGATATATCAGAATCGCTCTATGAAACCGCTACCAAAGAATACATAAATGTAATTAGTGAAATATCCAATAAAATTAATATAGTTTTGTTAGTTGGACATAATCCTATCCTAGAAAACCTTATCGAACTAATTACAAATGAGTTAATTATTATGGAAACTTGTTCGTTAGTTCAAATCTTTTTACCTATATCTACATGGACAGAAATAAAAATGAATCCCAAATGTCAATTAATTAAACAAATTAGAATTAAAGAATTGGCATCACAAGCAGTGAATAGTTAAAGAAATTAGTTAAATATTATCAAAAGAATAAAGTTACAAAAAATTCTAAATCCGATATAAAATTGATACCTTTCCTATTTAATTATTATGATGAATTATTTATTCCTTTAGTAAATAATATTTCATGGTTACCAGGTGTAAAATCTTCCCACACTATATACATATAGTTTTTAGAAATAGCTATAGAGGGACACTCTGAAATACCTGTATTATTACTCAAATTTATCATGTAATTTGACTCCCTATCATTTTTTATATTAGCTATGAATATGTCTTGATTTTTTTCTGAAATTAGATCTTGCCATACTGTATATGAATGGTCATTGTTGGCTATCTCTACATTGGAAGGATTATTGATTTTATCAGAATAATTATTATCTTTTGGTTTAGTAACTTTTTGTGGAATTATATATGGATCCGTAAAAGTGTCACCATTGTCATTACTTTTGACAAAATATATATCATTGATGTTTTTTGAATGAAGCCCTCCCCAAACTATAACTACTTTATTTCCGAGAACTGATATTTGTGATTCTCCAAAATTATTATAAACAAGTCTAATGGTATTTTGAAAACTTTCCCCATTATCAGAACTTCTTATAAAAAATAATCCACTATCTTTAGAGTCTTTAGAGCTACTTTTATCTTCACTATTCCAAACAACATATACATAATTCTGATACGAATTAACCTTGGGATAAGAATCATATGTATTATTTGTTAATTCAATTTGATCATTGAAGGTGTTTCCATTATCCATGCTGCCTATAAACATAATATTGGATGAGGTTTCTTTATCTATTAGATTTTCTTTATTGCTGTGAGAATAAGTTTGATCAATATCTTGCCATACAACATATACATTTTCATCAGAGACTGATATTTCTGGATTATTTGAATTTTTAGAGTCATTGCTTAGGATTTTTACTTCACTAAATGTTGTACCATTATCCAAACTTTTTGTAAACATAATTTCCGTATTATTAGAGTAGGTATTGTCTACCCAAATAATAAAAATTCCATTTTTGGATACTGCAATCTGAGGATGCTCAGAAAATCCAGAGTTATTACTCAAGTTAATTGGTTTACTAAATGTATTTCCTTGGTCTTCACTTTTTTTTAGATAAATCTCATAATTTGTCTCTTTTGAATTAGTAGTAATAGATTCTTGCCATACCACATAAACATTATTGTCAATTGCAGCTATCTGAGCATATACAGAATCATGCTTATTGTTTGTAATGTTAGTTATATTTGAAAAGGTGTATCCTGAGACAGGAACATTATTATTGTTATTATCTAATATTTGTAAGGGAACATCATTTAGAATTAACTTTTCATTGTTCTCATTTGTTGCGAAAATCACGTTAAAATATAATAGAGAACTAATTAGAATAGTAAAAAGAATAAATTTCAATTGGCAACTATTATTTACAGAATGGATTTGGAATTTAGACTTTTGATTTTCCATATGCTAAACTATAGGTGTTCACTATATTTCAATATTCATAAATATCTGGATTAATTTATTATATCACCACACATTAAAGTCAAGATAAAATAGATACAATTGAATTTAATGATGTTTCGAAATATTTTTCTTACTTACAATCGCATCTTTAAATTCAGAAGTCTTGAATATAAGTAATTTGTATATTGAACTACCTAAATCGATAGTAAAAATTACTTTTTTGCCAGAAGGAGCATCTACTATTGAAATACAGTTATAGCATTTCTAAAGAGCGTCAGTTATGTCCTTTAATCCTTGACGGTAAGGTTCGACGATATTTTAGAATGTGTAGAGTTCCTCATCAAGTAATGCTATTCTTTGTCGTAGTTAATTATCTATATATATAAACTCAATTAAGGATATAATATAACCTTAGCAATAAGAAAAATATTATGATTGGTTACTGACAGAGCAAAATAACAAGACGTTCTTAATTCAAGCCCATTCTGTTATCGAATAAATAATTTGTTGACTATCTCATGATTTAACATAATCTAATAAATTATAAATAAATATCACTAAGATACAAATAAAAACATAAGACTTTAAATATTATTAAATTCATAATATATTAATAAAATAGTTGGACAGTCAATACGCTATAGATACATCCAGTTTGATTACTGAAGGTAGTCTAATAGCATCAGAAAACAAATTAAAAAATGAACGATTATCAATAAGCAAGATAGCCTTTACTGATAAAGCCCATCCCAAAAATATTGTTAACGAGGGTTTAATTGCAGGTCAAAAAATAGCCAAGATTTCTATAATCATATTGCTATCCTTAGGAATTTCAGAATCACTGATTGGTTATTGGGGTGGTAGTCTAGTCGCAATTGCAGATGGTATAGATTCTTTCTCAGGCGCTATGCTATCATTTATAGTTTTACTTGGATTACGAATTACTAATAGGCCACCAAATAAAAAATTTCCATATGGATACCAGAAAGTGGAAAGTTTTGCTGCTTTAATGGCTGCTATAGGTATGATAATAATTGGAGCTATAGTCTTTTATCTTTCATATCAAGCATTTATACATCCACATGAAATTAAACAACCAGTTATAACCCTAGTAATTTTGGCGCTGGCAGGCTTGATATCATTCCATAGATCTTTTCAAATGAGAAACCTAGCCAATAAGTATAACCTCCTCTCGCTTAAGAAAGATGCAACCAATTCTATAAAGGATGGATCTGCTTCTATAATCGGATTTTTTAGTGTAGTAATCTCTACACAATTCGGGATTCTACAAATGGATGCTATTGGAGGAATGGTAATTGCAGTGTATATATTTTCTGTATCATATTTGTCATTAAAAAAATCTTCTTTTATATTGGTAGATTCATGTGAAGACTCAAACCTCTCAGATCGACTAAAAAAAATAATCATGGAAAGATTTAGCGATGAAATAATAAATGTAAAATCAATTTTGGTCCGTCCCACAGGTATGGCAATGCACGCGGAATTTCACGTTGAACTAGATGGAAGAAGAAGATTTAGTGATGTGGATCTCTTGTTAATGGATATTGAAAAGGTAATACGTTCAACGTTCCCTAACTTTGCCAGTTTGACAATAATACCTCATTCATTTAAAAACTCTAATACTCAATTCGATTCAATTACACATGAAATTAAAATCCTAAGTAAATAAAATGTTAAGATAAAAGAAAAGAAAAAAATAGGATTTTTTCTTTAACTATAAAATGCGTGGTAAGGAAATATATCTAAATATTAACTACAAATGATAATGAGCGTATTCCAAAGTATTGGAATGAAAATAGTTATAATTCTAGATATAGAATCTTGATCACTGTGGGATAAACAAAATAGATTATTGGAAAAAAGATTATAAAATTATTTTTATCTTTGTTTAAATTCACGCTTATAATCTTGTCTAATGATAAATTCAACATTCAATTTAAATAGTCTTTTACCAAAATTATAGTATATGTATTCCAATCGAAAGTTCAATGAAAGCCCCAATCACTTTATGGTATTAGATGCAGTAGCTAGAGGTATGAAAAAAATAGATAGTATTTCCAAAGTTACAAAGCTATCAAAGGATGAGGTTGAACTAATTGTAAATGATATGGTTGCCCAAAAAATATTAATCAAGAATGAAAAAAAAGGTTTCTTTGGTAATAAGAAAATAGAACTTGATATAGCCGATACCGGAATGAAAATCCTTAATACAAAGAAACAAGAATTATCTGAAAAATCAGAGCGTCTCCAACAACTCTATGAAACTGGAGATAAATCTCAAGTGCAAGGTTTTATGGATTCTAATAGAATGTGGATACCAATGATGTTATTTTCAGGAGTTATGAATATGGTGTTTTTTGCTTCTATGATGTCATTTATGGGAATGGCAATGAATCCTGCAGAGAGTGCAGCAACTGAAGGTCAAGTAGATCAGACGACAACAGGAGCAGAAGATACGGGAGCAACAGCTGATAATAGTGATAGTGGAGCAAGTGAAATGGATACCAGCAGTGGAGGTGATGCAGGCTTTGAAGGATTTGATGGAGGAGGTTTCGGTGATTTTTAATATTGTCAGTAAAGCAAACACAAATTGTATAACTTTTAAATATAATAGTTAAAATTGGTCAAATAAAAAAAAAGGGGGGGGGTGGGTTTCAACCTTTACAATATATTTACAATTATTTTTATATTAATCTTATGTTAGTTTAATTAATAAATAATAATTAGGATACATGAATGAAATTAGAATGAGTATTTAGGATCATACATGTATTCAATTTAGAATATTAGAGTTAGTTTAGGAAAACAATTTATGTTATTTAATTCAGTGAATATTCTCAATATGAGATATGAATCGCATCACACAATGATATTTGATTTATGGCTCTAATGTAATATATTATAATAATGTTAGGATACTTATTAGTAATATTATGATTGAGCTCTATGAATCAAAATACGAAAAAAGAGAATCACGGTTGATAGTAAGAATCACAACTATCAAAACCTAAATTTTAGTTGGCTTATTTTTCTATTTCCAATTAAAGCATAAATTAGTATTGTGTAGATATGAGTGATAATATTATATTATAGATTATCTCAAATATTTTAAGGATATTTTTATTATGGCAAAACTCAAAGTATATAAGAGAAATTCAAAGTTTATAGACTTAGTTGAATTAGTAGGAGAAATTAGTAGTATAGGTTTAGTAGAAAGCTTGGAAAAATACTATAATAAACCTTATGAAAAGGAAGCTAAAAGTATTGTGGCAGGACCTAGTTTTTTACAGTTCTTAAATAAATTATTTCAAATTCAAATATCATCTGGTGATATAATCAATCTAGAAAGTGCAAGTCACAGCAAATATTATATGCTTTCTCTATCTGGAACATGGGATGAAATTATAAAATTGCAATAGTGTAGAGCTTTGTTTGCTATTCATTTAGAAGTAGGAAATTGAAGAATTATGTCTTTAACTCGAACATGATTGTTATATTCTATAAATGACCTTGAATTGTATAGTATTGACCTACTTATTCCTTCAAAAATATAATTAAATAAAAATTGTTATATATCTGATACAGATTCCAATATTATAATTATTTGTGATTCTATTTTTTTTAATATCTAACGATGGTTTAATTGTTACCCTTTATGCCTTGTGCAACCAGTATGGAATAGCATCCAAGACCGCATTGCTCACAAATAGGTTTTAACCCTTTATTATTAGCACTTCCAATACAACATGGCATTTTGACTCTTCCCATATGATCCAAGGAAAGTATAGCCCAGGAAGGACATTGTACTGGAGTAGTTCCAATACCACCCCAGTTGCCTTTCATCAAAGATATTTGTTTTTCAGAATTTGCCACATAGTCTGGATATGATTTCTTTAATGAAATTATATCATTTACTACATTATTGCGTATTTTCCCAAAGGGGAGCCACAATGGATCATCCTTGGTAAAAGGAGTATGAAATTGAAAGCCAATTTTATTGATCTTGCCTTTCCATTCGTGTGCAAGAGCAATGGCTGTTGAATAATTTAGAGTATTAATAGTCATAGTAATCCATATATCTTTCCATGCAGGTTTCCCATTACGTTTTGGTTGATTTTCAGTATAATCACATATATTTTTTCTTGTCTGTGAATAAGATCCTTTACCTCTGATACTGTCGTGGACTTCTTCAGTTCCATCTAGTGATATCCAATAAAAATATATACCCTCAAATCTTTTTAAAGGAAAAGTGCCATTAGTAACGACGCATACTCTTCTTGGCATTTCCTCACAAAATAACTTTATTATATCTGGTCTGAGCAAAGGTTCACCCCCTACCAGTGTGACTACAAAGATATTTTGTTTTTTGAATTTCTCCTGTATTATTTTTTTCCAATCTGCAATACTTAGATCTTTTTCATCGTTCTTTCTATTAAGCCACCAATAGCAATGGGAACAATGCAAATTACAAACATTATTGACGTCTACAGAACCATAGATGGTGCGTTGAGAATGAAAAATCTTGATAGAAATAGTATTTTTGAAGAAATAAAAATAAAAGGGCATCTCTCGTAAAATATCTGTAATTCCTCGTCCGAAGATAAGGTCCACCATACCATTGTTAAAAATCCCACCTAAATAAACATGATGATGGGATAATTTTGTTCAGTTATTAATTCTTCAAACTTAATAACGATTAAAATTTATTTATTTTCCTATCTCAAAATGTTAATTGCCTATTTTTCTGTAGTATTAGTAAATTATACAAAAATGTTGTTAAATTATATAGTACTAATATAATTAGATCTAGAGATTATAAAAATTAACAGAATATGAAGGTACAAAATATCTGTTAAGGAATTTTATCTGTCCATTCTTTCTTGGTTTTTAAATGTTTACCATTTTTAGTACGTGTCATGCAAAAAAAAGATTTTATTCTCAATTTGGATCTGAAACACTAAATTATTTTTCCTCATTATAGACAGTAATTGTGTTATCTTCCTCTATTAGTAACAATGATCATTTAATTTAATCAGCTATAATATTCCAGTACTTTTAAAAAGACCGTTATTGAGTTCATTTGGTATATAGATCTAAAAGTATGATTGATTATAATAAAAAAATGATAGAAGTGTTGATCTGTTTATAATTTTCTTTTAACTATTTGTCTATATTAACATTATTGATTATAATTCGTATTTGCAGACCTAAAGCCAGGACAAATACAAGAACTTCCATCCGAATTAACATGACTGCAGCCAGCATGAGTGTTACTAAGCTCATTGCTTTCAAAAACGTGTGTGTCGTGTAAGAAATGAACAGAGTATATATGTGAACAATAAAAACATATGTCATTCGGATTATTATTATGTGTTATGTCACTCATGGTAATTCTTAAGAGTTTAACTATGACATTAAAAAAGATTGTTATTATTATTTGAGAAAAAGAGGGAAGGATAACAAAAATTTTACTATTGTTCAAGTAAAGAGTTTAGAATGAGATGGCAACCATATTTTTCACTTTAGTTTATTTTATATTAATAATGATTCAACCTGTAAAAAAAATAAAGTACAAGAACTATTGATTGTGGCAAAAAATGTGAGCAAAAATTTCTTTAAAAACAAGAGCTTGCAAGAAACTTTCAAATGCATCTACTAGAAAATAACATAAATATCGAC
>DASVEV010000324.1:0-2162 GCA_036380415.1 Nitrososphaeraceae archaeon | reverse complement strand
ATTCAATTAATCCACAATTGACTGCTACTGCTAATGAGTTATTTGTTGTATGGCAAGAAGATATATCAGGAAACAATCAAATTTATTTTACAAAAGTAGATAAATTGTAATTTTTCTATATTTAAATTAAACAAATATGCTATTTATATATGAGATATCTCTCAAGCTATTTGTATTCAATTCATTTTAGACCTAGAGTATATTCTTTTAAGATACAATTAAGAGGATGATGATGAGAATACTTATTATTGTTTACATGATTATGCACCAAAAGAACTGCAGGTATAATAATTAAAAATAGGATAAAGTTTTAAAGCTCAACCAAGTTTTCTATAAAATAAATTTCCTATATTCTATGAGATAGTAATATTTTTTTGAATATCAAAATTCTCTTTTGATATGTTATCAGTGAGAGTATAAGTTATAACATAATTTCCTGTTGGAAGAGAAGATGTCAAATCCAAATCTATAGGCAAAAATAGTTCTGTTATTTTGTTGTACGATTTAAAAAGATAACTTTGCATATCTTCTATAGATGGTACTTCATTTCCCTTATCATCTTCCATTGTTATTATTGTTGTAATATTTGTCAAGTATAACTTATTTCCTTTTGTATCTATTATGGGCTCATGTTTAAAGCCTATTGGTTCAATATATAGTGATATTCTTTGAGTTGGGTTAAAAATACTAGAATTTCTTTCGGTAAATATACCATATCCTTGAGCTGAATTTTCATCAATAAATGTATCAAAAATAGACTGAAAAGGGATTTTCTCCCATTCTGATAAATAACTATTACGCAAGTTATATAATTGAGATACAGTAGAATTAGTAATAGTAGTAGTAGAAGAACTTTTATTTCCTCCAACTTTTGATTTAATAACATTTTCAACAAATGGTGCTTGAGTCTGAAGATCTTGAGCTTCCTGTGATGTCTCATTAGTTGACATTATAGTAGTCTCCTCTCCATCCGAAATAGAAGATGGAATTCTAGGTTCTGATTCTGTAAATGTTTGATTTGTAGCAGCTAAATATACATTATTATCATCTTGAATCATTATCTGAAACGAATCATTTAGAAAAATGAAATTCACTGAAGACAGTGCAAGTATGAGTATACTGATAAACAATAACAATAATGTATTCATAATACGTAAAGAATGAATTTGTATTATAAATGTTAATTTACAAATAGAACTATTACACAATATCAAAATACTAAAGAACTAACTATTCTAGAAATATTATGATATGTAAAGGTCAATCCTCTCTTCATTAAAGTCTTTATCAAATTACTAATCATTGGTAAATTCTCTCTCTCTCTCTCTCTCTCTTTTTATCAGCAAATACCCTTATTGGTTCTTTTGTTGATTGAAAGATAAATTTGACATTTTGATTTATAGTATTATTATCATTTACATTTTTCTTTAGTGTAAAATTTCTACATTACTTATTTTTTCATTTATATCAAATGTAGTTCTTTTTAGTTTTAGGCATCTACCATCTATACTATCAATTCTTTTAATACCTAAAAATCACGGATTAACTAGAGTCTTTGTATAGGCTATTCATCTAATTGAAATTATTCTTTCTAGCTTCCATTAGGTATTTTTTATTAATCTAATTATTATCTAGTTTAGATATTCTCAAGTATAGTAATATAAAATCCATTAACTAAAATTTTATTTATGAAGTTCAAGTAATCCTTACAGTTTCATTTTTCCTGATTTTTTGTGCTTTGCCTAATGTGAAAAAGAGTTCTCTGTATTAGATAGAAAGGAAATACAACTAATCCAATTAGAATAGTTAAAATAAACATATAATTTCCTGATGTATGATGACTATCTAGAGAGTAGAATGTATAAATAATATCATTGGTAGTAGTCAATAATAATCCCGATAAAACCATCATTCCTATTGATGATAATAAATAAAAAATAGAATTTGACTCATAAGAGAGTCTGATAGAGACAAATAATAAAATTCCTACAATAATAAATGAAAAATGTTGTAATATGTGAATATTTGGATTAAATGTTGCATAATCAAAGATATCTGGAATATGCCATATTAACATAAGAATCACTATAAAAATAAATAAAATTATCCATTTTTTATTTAAGTTAAAAAATATTGTACTTAGAAAAAGTGTCCAATATTGA
>DASVEV010000323.1:0-5614 GCA_036380415.1 Nitrososphaeraceae archaeon | reverse complement strand
TGTAGATGTAGATTGCTATTGGAGATAGGATTTGTAGATGTAGATTGCTATTGGAGATAGGATTTGTAGATGTAGATTGCTATTGGAGATAGGATTTGTAGATGTAGATTGCTATTGGAGATGGTTAGAATTTGCGTTGTTGATAGGATTCAAACCCTAGACTTGATTTAGTAATAATTTAAATTTAGGTCATTATTTTTCTCTAAATGGTAGTAATTCCAGTTCATATGTTTTATCGAATATGATAGGTTATTATGAGGATATCGCACAAGAATTAGGACCAGCCTCTAAATCTGCCATTTCCATTTCATCATATGGAAGCATTTTTTTGTTAATTGATATTATTGTTTTATAGTTCCCAGGTCTAGGTTGTACTGTATCTGCTATATAGTCAATAAATTCTTCCTTATTCATAGAAAGAAGTTTAACTCTTTTCTTTATTATACCAAGTGTTTCTAATATTGGCACTGTATGTTTCAAAGCAATTGATGTTCCATTAAAATGTGCAGGTAGAACAACTGTATCATCTGGTAATTGGAGGATTTTTTTATGGTAAGTATCATATAACAATTCAGCAAATTTTTTGGCTTGGTCTCTTAAATCTGGTCTTCCTACACCATCAACAAATAATGTATCTCCAGTAAATAAATAAGAAGTTGTAGGATTTTTGTCATTTATGTTATTGTTATTATTATCATTATGACCATACTCAATAATAAAAGACATACTACCATTCGTATGTCCTGGTGTATGAATAGCTCTCAGTGTAACTTTATCATCTATATCTATTTTATCGCCGTCTTTGACATACATTATATCTTTAAGTTCTGTTTTACCAGTATCATACTCTTCAAGAGAGCTCAAATATATACGTATTTTTTCCATATTTGTCTCTGTTGTTATAGTTTTGACTAGTTTTACAATTCCAGATACATGGTCTGCATGTTGATGAGTATCAAGTAATTGTGTTATTTGCAGTTCATTATCTTGTACGGTTTTTAAAAAAGATTCATAAATTTCACGACTTGGATCTATAACTGTTGCTGTTTTATCTTCTTTTGACGATATAATATAACCAATGCATCCTTTTGATATCCTTCTAATTTGCCATATTTTAAATGGAGCTTCTTTCAGAACAGGAATTTCTGCAACATCGTAGACTTTATTCCATCCAGCCATTCCTCCTTTTACACTTTTTACATTATATCCTAATTGATTTAGTATCTTTGCAGCAATCATTGATCTATTTCCGTGGGCACATATTGTAACAATTTCCTTTTCTTTAGGAATTTCTTTTAACAAAGTAGGATCTTTCATGAATAAACGATCAACAGGAATTAATTTAGGATTATCATGATTTTCATATGATATTCTCCATGCCTCATACTCTTGAGGGGTTCGAACATCTAAAAGAAAAATATTTTCATTATTATCTATTTTCTGTTTTAATTCCTCAGGATCTATTTCTTGATTCCCTTTTATGGCTTTGCTATACATATTCTAACATATATAACTAATCATATTTGTAGGTTTAAATTAATTAAATAAAATATTAATTATTACAATTTAATACATTCTACAGAATTTCATTCATCAATTAACTAATACACTATTCAAATAAAAAGATATGAGTGGAATATAGTAAATCAGGATTACAGATTACTACATTTCCTATCCTATATATGAAAGATTTTTGTCATCAAATTTTTTGATTTGAGTAAAACTTGTTTCAAAATTATTATTAGATATCATTTGTAATTGTGGAAATGCGCCTAGTGGATTATATGCAAATTTGGTTGTTGTATGATCTTTTCCAAATATATCAAAACATAATTTATAAGTCATTTTTCTCACTTTATTTTCATCTATTATTCCTAAACTGTGTAAGTATTCATGAGCCAAAACTGCAAAAACAAAAGAATTGTATTCCTCTTTCGATTTTGTATTTTTTATATATTCCAATATATATCGATTAGCAACTATGATATTTGAACCTAAAACATGATATGCTCCTAGACTGCTTGGCATTCCTTGTAGAATTAAGTTTAATCCGGTTCTATTCATTTTAAAAACAGTAGATATACAAGTTTTTATAAATTCAAATATCTCTTTAAAATCTTCTAGTTGATTTAACTTATTTTGATTGTTTTCTATTTCTAAAACTTTTTGGTTTATTTTTTATATCTCCTATATATAATATTGTCATTCGATTTAATAAATTTTTGTTATTGAGTATGAAATAGATATTAAGATAGGTGTATTCAAAATATTATATAATAAACTTTCTCTTTTTTAATTCATTTGCTTAATGTTATTTTAACAGATATCAATCAGTTATAAATAATATACTGTATATATACTACAAATTTTATTATATTCCGGCTTTCTGTTAGTTATTACTGAATTAATACTACTACTCCATATAAAGTAAAATCTGATTAGTGATGATTATCTAACTCTAAAATATCTTGTAGCATAATATTTACATATGTCTAATAATTCTCAAAAAAGAGTAGTAGTCGTTACAGGATCTAGTCGAGGAATAGGAAAAGCAATTGCCAAGGAATTTGCCAAAAATAATTATTCTATTTTGTTGAATGCAAGAGATGAAAAAGAACTGATAGAAACCGTAGAAGAAATAAGAAATGAAATTAGTGACCCTAATAAAGTTGCATATTTAACTGGCGATATTTCAGAAGAAAAAACTTGCATTTCATTAATTGAAGAAGCTATAAAGAGGTTTGGAAGAATTAATGTTTTGGTTAATAATGCTGGTATAAGTGGACCATCACAAAGAACAAATAATATAACATCCAGAGATTGGGATTATGTTATAGGAGTTAATTTAAGAGGAACATTTCTTTGTACAAGAGAAGCATTGAAGTATATGACAACTAGTAGCAGTAATAATAGTAGTATTAGTAATAATAATATTAATGATGTAAATAGGAATAATAAAAGTTATGATTATGATTCAAATTTTTCTATAATCAATATTTCATCCGTACATGAATCGATACCTATGCCATATTCTGCTCCCTATGCTGCATCAAAAGGAGGAATAGAAATGTTTACTAAGAATATAGCATTAGAAGTAGCTGAAAAAGGAATACGAATAAACGGTATTGCACCAGGTGCAATAAATACTTCTATGAATAAAGATATTATGGAAGATCCGCAAAAGAAAAAACAAGAAGAAGAAAAAATTCCTATGAGAAGAATAGGAGAACCCGAAGAAATTGCCAAAGTAGCTTTCTTTTTAGCTTCAACGGATGCAAGTTATATTACAGGTACGACAGTTTATGTTGATGGTGGCTTGACACTGTCACAATAAATAAACAGTAAAATAATCATAACTTTTGTTTTTATATTAATAACAATTGCTATACACTATAAGAAATTAAAGTGTATTATTTTTCATTTACTAATATATAGACAACAGTATATGCATTTTATGTTCATTGAATAAGTTAAAGTTGTACCAGAAATGAAAAGACCATAGAAGAAATATAATATATTAATGCCAATAATTCCTCCTATCAGCACCATATATTATCTATAAATATTTATCATTTGTAATAACGGAGAGTATAGTAGGAATTAATGACGAGGGAAAAGCAATACAAACAATTAATGATGATAATGAATAATGAACCATATCAGAATTTTATATACTTTACAATCACAATATATACAAAAAACCTATAAAAGAGCCTTAAGGGATTTTCTTGTCTTCTTAAAATATAAGATAATAATTGTTCCAAATTATTATAACATGATGTAAAAGCAATAGAGACTTTATTCGTGTAATTCAAATGAATTATACATTTTTGGTTTTGATTGTTGACTTGAAGAATAACTAGAATATGATCTCTTATAATAAGTAGCTCTATTTGTTGTTGCTGTATTTGTTGATGGCGATATAGGATTCTTGTTTCTTAGATTAGGACAAATGTCTCCTATTGAATACTTCGAAATAGGCACTCTTCAATATTCCAACATATGTGAGTATTACAACCATAAGTACGGTTTTGGATTAATATTATATTAGTAGAAGATCTCTTTCCTTACTAATCTCTAAGTAATTCATCTTTATCATCAACTACATCTAATTCTGTCATGACAATTTCTTCTTTTTTATCAAATATTATTAATGCTTGACTGGTTATTTTTTTCTCCTCTGGGATATAAACAGTAGAATATTTTATATCAATAAGTTCTTCTCTAGTAATATTATTATCTCTTAATACGTCATTGATTCTTTGATATAGACTTTCAGACCTATCTGCAGCATCCCAAACTTCAATTGCTCTTACTGTCATTTCTTATTCTCCTTTAGGTTGAGGCCTCTTCTAATTTATGTGAATAATATTCACAACTCATTAAATGTAAAGAGAGAGTATATTCAATCTCATCAGATTTTTTAATAGGTATTCGAAACTCTTTTTGACGCTTTCTACAAGTAAATATGTATGCTTTTGATACAGATTCGCCAATTTCATTTCCTCCATAGTTTTTGATTTGTAATGTGAAATTCTTGATTGCTTCTGTATTCATTTCTTATTCTTCTCTATCAGTGTGTTCTACTGTAATTTTAATTTGCTTCAAATATTGTATGATCTAAATAGAATTTTTGCTGGAGAAAAGTTTCATTCTTTTCTCATAGCAAAGAAGATGAAAGTAAAGTCCAAATCTATTGAATTCCATCGAACAACCTTATCTTTATATTCAAAATCTATTGGTTCAATTAGTTTGAACCCATTTTTTTCTGCGATCTTTACCAGATATTCTATTTCATCTCTGCTGAAAATATTATCTGGTGTACCCTTAGAAAGGACATTTTTGTTGTTTACTAATTTATCAGGCCAGTAGTCTGTAGATGTCAGAAGATAGCCATTATTTTTTATAATTCTACTCATTTCTCTAAAATACTTTTCAATGTTAATACCATGTTCAATAACTGATAAAGAAGTGACATAGTCAAACATTTGATCACTGTAGTTTGTATCCTCTAAATTTCGAATTGAAAGTTGGTACGATTTGTCATTGTACATTTCAGCTATTGGTTCATAATCTTCGTGATACACGAATGAACTCATATTATTAAATTTTGAGCTACTGTCCGATTTTAGTACCAGGTCGCAACCATAAAGGTTAAAAAACCCTAATCTTTTAAGCATAGGTAAAATAGGTGACTCATAACATCCTACATCCAGTACAAAAGATTCTCTTTTTGCACCACTGATAATTTTAATCATTTTATATGTATCCCATGATTTGATTGGCCAATGGTGCTTAAACAGTTGAAGTTCCTGAAGACCACGTTCAGCCTCTATTACCTCAAATGTATTCTTCAAAACTGAATTATAGGTCAAATCTAAGTTATCTGTGGGGTTCGTCTAAGATTTATAAATATCGTTGTAGATGCATAAAAGAGATTATATCTGATGACTACCGTCTACGGGTTGTATTTTCAAAAAGTATAGTTTCTGGTTTATCTCTAATAAATGCGAGTTTGATTATCTAAATTCTTACTAGAATTTGATAGACCAAAGACCAAACACAGATTTTGCATAGGATTTCCTACAATTGACTAAAGTATTATTACAAACGT
>DASVEV010000322.1:0-12347 GCA_036380415.1 Nitrososphaeraceae archaeon | reverse complement strand
TCTAAGTTATAACCAATTAAAGGAATACCTTTCTATTTTGATAGAAAACAATCTAATAGAATATCTTGATGGGACTCACCAATTCAAGACTACAGAAAAAGGATTAAACTTACTTAAAATGCATAACGAAATGGCAGAATTATTACAACAAACTACTATAATCAAAGATAACTAATTAATTTAATATTTTTTGATATACTAAAATATACATAAATCCTAATTTTTATAGTAACTCCATTAAATTTATTTTAAAAATAAGTTTCTAATTATAAAATCTAATTAAAGGTTCGGTGAACCCGATTGCTAAAAAATGTGACTCTCACTATAACAAATAAAAAATCAATAATTTCATAATAGAACTTGTCGAAAGTTATATTCGTCTGCTATAGAAAACTAATTACTATTACTATTTAATTTTTTACATTTTTAGAAATCGAAACTTTCGAAATCATTTATATTAACTTTGCCCTTAGCAATTATATTCTTTTTTCCTAAAGAACTTGTCTTTGTTATTTCGAAGGAAAAGATATAATCATTAAATAAGATTCTTTATTAATATAAACATGTGGGGTATAACAATGTATCTCATGCGGCTTGCCGATTACTTACAAGGACGTAAGGATAAAAAAACTTGTAGGGTATGTAATTATATTGCTAAAAATGAGAATGCTCTCAATAACCATATGCATAAGGAACATGGTTTATAAATTAAAACTGCAAGTTAAAAAATTGGTAAACTAATTAGTAGTAAGTTTTGCATCATTTCTCCTTGTCTTTAATACAAGAGATAATTTAAACAGCATGAATAGGTTCTAATTTATTCTAAACAGTTGCAGTAAAAAAAGTTATCTTTTCTTCTATTATTAATTATAGTTGTATTTATTCTATCAAATCACTTTGTGAATTTTCAATCTAAAATTTAAGGAATAATATTACAATAGTGCTTTTAGTCGCTTTGTAGTTATTTTCTACGGAAGTAGTTTTATAACAATGACTCCCCCCCAAAAAGAAAATTCCAAATCGATTAGAAACAGAAATGACAATTCTAAATTCAACGATCTGATCTTTATTTTGAATCCTAACTCTCAAGGAGGAAATACCGGAAAAAACTGGGACGAAACTTATTCAAAAATAAAAGAATTTCTTCCTATTAATCATCAAATTATTTTCACAAAAAAAGCAAATGAAGGAACACTTATCACACGAAAGTTCTTGAAAGAAGGATACAAAAATATAGTAGCGGTAGGAGGAGATGGTACAATTAATGAAGTTGCGAACGGATTTTTTTATAATCGATCTAGTAGAAATAATTCTGTGACTAGGTCGAGTGGATTCAAACCTACATCTCATTTGAAGTCAGTTAATCCTGATGCTGTCTTGCATATTATTCCATCTGGGAGCCGAAATGTACTTGCAGCGTCTTTACGATTACAATATGAAGGGATTGACTCCTTTATGCATATAAACGAGATGAAAAAAAGTAAAATAGACGTAATAGGAGTTACAACAGCTGACAAAGATGATCCTACTTTAACTCGTAATAGGATAGTCTTAAATGCTGCAGAAATAGGTGTAGGAGCTGAAATAATCAATAGATCAAAAAAAGTTAGGGCTAAAGTAAAAAGTCGTCTTCTATCTACTGTGGCAAGTATAATTTCTACTGTACCTACATATGAGAGCAATTCATGCGAAATAATTTTAGATAATGATAAGACAATCTCTTCTAATCTTACTATGGGCATAATTGCTAATGGCCAATTCTTGGGTGGAAAATTCAACGCAGCTCCAAAAGCTAATATGTCAGATGGACTAATGGACGTCGTTATCTTGAGGAATTCAGGAAGTATTAAGATGCTTGATAAATTGGTCAGTTTAAAAGGTGACGATAGTTATACTGAAGAAGATAACATCCTCTATTATCAAGTATCACGAGTCACTTTACTTCCAAAAGAAAGAAATATGACTGTCAGTCTAGATGGTGAACCAATAGGTATCCTCCCAGCTTCATTCAAGGTATACCATAATGCTTTATCTTTAAAAGTCAATTCATAAGATTTGGTAAATAACAATGAAAATCAAAATAGTTATTCTTGATTTATTTTGTTATTGAGTACGTTCCCCAAATCTTGATGAAATTACCATCATTATCAAATACCTCAATACGATTACCATCTCTACTAATGTATAGAGATATCTGCAATGCGAGATTAATCTCAAATGATAAGGCAATTATATTAAAGATTGCAATTAAAGTGATAATTGTCCTATGAAAAATATAATATATTATCCTTATTAATATCAATAATAATTGCTTTATTTGTTGTTATTTCATTGAATAGTATTCTAGCAAGTTCTATATCATTCAATAACGCGGAATATAATAATTTTACTTCCATATGCAGAATCTCTGTAATAGCCTGTGTTGACAATATATCATCTATACAGAGAGAAGAGGGCGATATAAAAAAACAAACAGATTTAATACTAGAACAAGTTAATTCGACTAAACTCAAAGAATGGATTAATATTCTGTCATCTTTCCATACCAGACATACCAAATCAAGTCATATTGAGAGTGTTACTTATTGGCTTAAAAATGAATTCGAAAAGATATGTGAAAATAAAGTATTTGTTCTCAATTTTACTCAAAGAGATGAAAATCAGACATATCATTTAAAAAATATTATTTGTACTAGACCAGGTTCGATAGCATCATTTCAAGATAATAATTATAATAATACCATTATTATTGGAGCACATTATGATAGTAGAGCAGAAAATATCAATAATACTGAAGCTAGGGCTCCAGGAGCAGATGATAATGCAAGTGGAGTTTCTGCAATTTTAGAACTTGCAAGTATTCTATCTCACTTGAATTTAAAACTTAATCTTGAATTTGTATTATTTTCAGGAGAAGAACAAGGTAAATGGGGATCAAATAGCTATGTAAAATACTTGGATGATAATAATAGAACCAAAAATATAGACCTCTACATTAATTTTGATATGATTGGCTATAGACCTTCTAATGGATCAGGGCAAGTCATATTAGAATATGATGTTGGCAATAAATATTTACAAAATGATAATTATTCAAAAACTATAGCCCTTTTCATCAAACAGATAGCTTCTAATTATACAAATCTACAAGCCCAGTTATCTAAACTTGGAAATAGTGATTTTATTCCTTTTGAAGCATTTGGGCTTACAGTTATAGGAATACATGATGGAGGTGTAACAGAGAATCCAAATTATCACAAGTCTTCTGATACACCCAATACATTGAATATAGAATATATAACTTCTATAACAAAAATGACACTTGCTACTATTTTAGAACTAGACAAATTAAGTCAATATTTAAAAAGATAATTAATATTTTACTATCAAAAGATAAGAAATTATGTTGGTTCAATATTAGGTATAATACAATTTATAAATTTTATTATTACCTTTTAATTAGTTCTAAAAATAGAAAAAATTAGACTAGTTATTTAATATTTTTATTGAATCCATAATTTTTTCTGCCAATGGTAAATATGTCATAAACACATTGGCATCAGAGATATACTTATACATTAATACAAGATCATTATCCTTGTCAATAGCATATAAAGTTAATATACCATAACTATTTCCTAAAGAAGACGAATATCTGGATAATATTCCAGATGCTTTATTTTCATCTATTAGATATTTGTCTGAATGTTTTTCAACAACTTGAAATGTGGAAGAAGAATTGATTTTTTCTCTAGTCTCAAAATGTTCTACTAATAAATCAGGATAAGAAGAATAAGATTTGAATAATGGAAAACCATTTCTATTACTAATATCCTCAAGAGGCATTGCATTGAAAGCTATTTTCACATTTGTAACACTATTGTCAGTATGTAGTATGGCAATGTCATAACTATCATCATTAATATTTTTATCAATGTCTCGAAGATCATATGATAAATTACTATTATTTTGATTTACTTTTTCTATTATTTTCCAATAATCTAAAGAGGGATATTGTAATGTAAATATATACTGAAGATCAATCCAATTAATCCATTTAATGTCTTCTAATGGTATAAAATGAATCGGAATTATAGGAGTCCAAATATATATAAGAAAAATAGAAAGAAAGTTTAACTGTATTTTTCTCATTATTAATATTATTATTTATTTTCCTTAATAAGTTAATTATATCTATATGAAGGAAAATTTACTTTTCAATGAGATAAAAATAGTCGAGTCGAATATATTGACCAACGAATCGAAGCGCTCGAAGATAATTCTTTTCAAAACATTTAATGCCTATATCACAAGTATTAGAATGACACAATAAAAAAGGTCAGCAACATCAATAAAGTGTGTGAAGTATTCTTCGACTAATGTATAAAAAAGAATAATAAATTATCAATTTTTTTAATGAATATAAATTTAGCTCCAATTAAAAGAACAATATTTAATTAATATAGGTTAAAAATCTATAAAATATAAATAAAAAAATTTTTAATTGACCTTATTTTCTTTTGATATGGCATATATTTTATTTATGTATTAGATTAAATCATCTTTTATTTAGATGTCTTTAGTGGCAAATTAAAGATTGCTTGCGTATTAGTTTGTATTATTCCATAGATAATTCCCATTACTTTATCATAAGAAGCCTTGGATTTTATCATATCTTTGAGTTGTTGAAGACCTGATTCTATAGCGTTTGCATTCTCAGTAGCATTGGAAGGTATATTTTGCTTGATGGTAGAATTAAACAAATCTATTGTATTGTTAGTTAATTCTTTAGCTGTTTGATATGATGCTTATCCGCAATCAAATTAGTATAATTAAATCCATCTCCGTTTGTATCTGGTCCATTAATGCCAGAAAATAGCACTTTCATCTCCAGAGAAATTGTGACCATATATTTGATTTTTATAATTGCTACTGTTAAATAATAAAAGCGCTACTACTACTACAGTTATCGTTAATAACTGAACTTGTTTAATATTAATTATAGTAAATTTCATGATTAACAAATTACTCTAATAAATCATAGATAAAACTTATGATACAATGCTCAAATGAAGATTAGAAATAAATTATTTTTATTTAGTCATTTTTCATACTATGATGAAAAAAATTTTTGAAAATTGTGTAGTTATTGTAACAAAACTTATTTATTGACATACTGTGTAAATATGTTCAAGCTCACAAGACCAAATTATTATATATTATATTTGTAAACTATAATTGAGCAGTACATATACATATGAGAATTATATTAATTACAGGAATTTTTTCATTTTTTGTAGTATTGGGAATTTTGAATGGTAGTATCAATGTCTTTGGTCATGCAAATCCTGTTTTGTATAATCCTCCTTCAAATAGCATTTTTCAATCAGATCAATTATTACCAACAAACGTAACAATTCTGTATTCTGAAAGACCAGAAACAAAAGTGAGTTACCTTCATGTTTTGAATTCCCTTAGCGAAAGAGTTGACAATAATGATTTTAAAATAATTGGTCAGGATGAAAGAGGAGCACTAGTTACCTTAGATTCTACAAAACTTTCCAATGGTACTTACACTGTTTCATGGCTTGTATTATCAAAAGATGATGGTCATATAACTAAAGGTTCCTATGTTTTTACTATAACTGATACGTTTGAAACTACAAACACAACAACTAAAGATGTTGAGGCAAATACATTTCTCGAACGAACAGTAATTGACAAAGTAAATTTGGAATATGAAATAACACCACTACAGGTTGGCATAAATACCTTTACCATAACATTGAAAGATGAGAATAACAAACCATTAAGCAATATCAACAATGTTATAATGCAATTAACCAATCAGAATCAGAATATTGGACCAATAATTGCAAATTTAGAGAAGACTGGTGATGAAGCTTATAGAATCACTGGAGCTTATCTAAGTCAAGAAGGCGAATGGAACGTAAAGATAACAGTCCAAAGAACAGGACAGTATGATTTGAATCATAGTTTTGATATATCAATTGCATCTAAATAATCTTGAAAAAAATAAATGTTATTTAATTAAGAATATTATACTAATCAAAATAAAAATAAACTTCTACTTATTCATATTTAAATTAAGTACCTGTTAATAGAAATATATAATATAAAAAGTCAAATGTGGTAATTTTGATTATATATTTTTAAATTTAACCAACTCCGTCTTGTAAAGAAAATAACTGATATTGCAATTGATATTGACAATACAAGTACAATAAAAGAAAAAGATTGATCAAATAAATAATTTTGACTATTAGTTATTTTTTTTGTTAAATCTGATTGTTCAGACGGAAGCCATATTTTCATATCCATATTATGAAATTCATCATGTTGTGGAGGAGACGTTATAGTTAGAAATGAAGAAGTAAAAATGACACCAATACCCAAAATAAATTCAATTTTTAATGATTTATGAAATATCTTCAACTTTTGTAATTGTTGATTTACTTGTATCCATATTTTTTGATTAATTAATTTATGTAATCTAAACTGATGATAACCTCCAAGTAATGCCATTGGAAAAACTATAAGCAATTTTACTATCAAAGTATTCCCGTATGAGCTGTTTAAAAGTGAAGATGGTTGTTGCAGATGTAACAAGCCCATATAGAGTCCTGTTATAAATATAGTACCTATTGATATTATGGCAATAATAGAAAAACGTAAAATAATTGATAGAAAAAGATGCATATTAGTAGAATTTATAAAAGATATAGAATATTGTTGAGGATTAGGTACTTTAATAAGTAATTTTCTTGATATGAGAGAAATATAAAACAATCCTCCTACCCATATTGAAACCATCATAAAGTGTAGCAAGTCGACCGATATTGCTATATAAGGAAAAAAGGAGACTGCTGCACTGTGACTTTGTATACTATTTGAAAAAATATTAATGGAATCTAAAATTAATATTAATATACAAAAAGTTAAGGAAACCTTAATAGTTTTTATTTTTTGATGTTTTATATTTTGTTTTTCTTTATATTTCCATCTTCCCTTTGTTTTAGCTATATAGTAATATAATATGGATAATATTATAATAATTGTTGATGTTACTATTTTTATTATATATATGTTACCAACACTAGATGAAAGTAATAGTGAAAGAGTTGAGCTCAAATCAAGCCCAAGATCAGATGATAATAAGGAAGCCTGATATACAAATAAAATTGTTGACATATTAAAGATAATAGCTCCACATGCACTAATTATAATTATAAATTGTTTATTGTTCGCCAAGAAAGGCCAAATGAAATTCTCATCATTATTATTAAAAAATATAGAATCTTTTTTTATGATTGGAATAAATATAGAAGAGTGTACAAAAGTGATTCCAACAATTAATGCTTGAGCAATTAATAGCGGGGCTTTAATAATTGCATCTGTATAAGAGGTAATTGCAGTTTCTGACTTTGATTCAATAGTAAGTTGACCGTAGGATGTTTGAACAACTGTATTAAAAGACGATATCAAAGATAGAAATATAATTGATATAGTCAAGATAAAGAAAAAGTAAGATAATCTTTTTAATTTGTAAACTTTGTTCATTTGATTTATCTGTCTGAATTACTATTATTGTTCAAGATTATGTTGATTTAATATTACCTTATTAATTTTTTAATTATAACTATATTATCAGATTTTGTCAATAGAAATAATAATTTAGTGAAATATGAATCAAGTTAGAGAATGCTGATTTCATCATTTATTTAATCTCTTACTACAAAATTGATTTTATAGATATTTTTATAGCAATTATTCTACATAGTTTTATTCGGAGGATTTACCATCTTTTCTAATTCAGTCAATTTCTTTAAGATTTCATTATTTGCTAAATATGATTCAGGAAACCCTAAATCTGTTCGTGGTTGTGGGCAACCAAAGCTTCCTATAAGAGCTTTTCTAATAACTCCATCAGAAATTTGTTTAGTCAAATTATCAGACATTGGTTCACCTTCTGCAGGACTACAAGTCCAAGTAGCTCTAAATTCTGTACCATTAATGTTGCCAAATAATGTGTAGTTATATGTTGTTTCGATAGTTGGAAAGAAAGATGCTTCATAGTGACCAGGATTTTGATAAGCTGGTTCGAAATTAAGTATTTTTTTCTTATCACCTGCTGCTAGCTCTACTTTTAACATATTTTCTAATCCTACTATGGGTTTTGTTCCATTTGCTTTAGAATTAACTGGATCATTTGGATCGGGCCAATACGCAACCATATCTACTCCAGTTTTATCATCGACGAAAATAGGTTCGTTCAAAGAGCCTACAACAAATAGATATTCATCATTACCTATTGTAAATAATTGTCTTTGATGAGCATAAGCATTTTGATAAAGTGCAAGTGATGATACAAAAGTTGTCGCAATTACTATAATTATTATTGATACTGTATACTTGTTATTTTGCCACATACTTATGGTAGAAAGAATATGTATATAAAAAATATGGTACAACTATCGATAGAAACTAAATTAACTCTTTTCTATCTTACAGAATTCTACATACATAATGATTAAAATAAAAAATTTCCAGATAACTATGGTGATTCTTGTAGACTAAGATTACTAATTTTATACAAGGAAATTAATATTCCAAGGAGAGAAAAATGATATTTATTCAAAGCATTACTTATGTTAAATATTTTAATACATCTGAAATAAATTGTCCTCTATGATTTATGGATATGAAACAGCACCAGCCACAGACCTGGTCAAATACATTTTCTACATAGATTCAATAGATTCCATAGTAGTTAAATGGGGACAAACACAAACACCAACTTTTATGGATTTATGGATGATAAAATGAAGCTTGACAAAAAATAAAAATTATTAAAATCATGATATTTTATTTTATTATTATAATACTAGTTATTGGTAAGATATCACTCCTTGAAAGTAATGTTTCCTTATCTTTTGACCAACGAAAAACTAAGAAACAGACCAATCTATATAAGATAACAATTTTTCTAAAAAAAGATTTAAGTTACTAGAGAAATTTTAAAATTTGTCATTAAATCTTGCTTACCAACTAAAATCAGTAATTTAGTTTATTCTATATATTTAAAAAAATAATTTGTTATTAAGTTTCTAATAATAAAAGCTAAATACACCTTATACGAATCCTACTATTAGTATTATGTATTATATTTAAAATCAATTAATGTGATAAGAACAAATATAATTTGGCACCTTATTGAGATACACATTTGAAGAATTTTAAATAAACTCACCATGTAGCCTAAAGATATATATTCTTAAAACAATTTTAATTGTTACTTGTCTTAACATATTAATTCGATTAGGACTTTTATTCTTACTCCTCTAAAAGTATTATTTAAAAAATAATATTAGAAAACTTAATGTCCAGAATTTTAGATATCTATTTTTTATATGATTTGCCTTATAATATTTTTATATATCTATCTAGAAAACAGAATTAAACTGGATTTTACCAATTATAACAAAAAACTATAGAACTCCTTATATTCAGAAATGTGACAAAAATAAATTATTAAATATACGCATACTCTTACCTTCTTCTAAATTCAATGAAGAGGATATCCCATCAAACATTAATTCATATATCTCGATTAAATATTTCGATCGTCATCTGAGCTCAAATACAATTACTTTGATTCTAGATAGTGAATGCATGTATATCTTGGGTGAATCACAAAATACAGATGATGACAATCGGTATTTTATCCAACCTGTAAATAGTGAATCGAGGAAACTTGTTTATATTACTTTATTCGAAAGAATGTGGTTGTTGGAAAAATCTGTCGTTTTTAGATACAAATAGAGACAAAAATGCCTCGCAAGCCGACAGGTCGATTATATATTATCGCAAAATGAAGTAGGATATATTATCAAAATTAGATGTATCCTTTAATAGTTAATTCGATTTGTGATATTGAACATGGAAATCGTGTTCATTCAAGTCCAGATGAATTATTGAAATAGATAGATGGAACCCGATATTTACATTAAATGAAATTTTTTAAATTTCTATTATATCTTTTGCAAAAATTATTGATATTTGTTTATTTTCTTCTTTTTCTTTTTTTTCCATAATAAATTTTCTATCTTCATTATACTTATATTTTCAAGATTTATTTTTAGAAAATATTCTACTATTATATTAGCCCACTAAGCGAGTCCTCTAAAAATATTACAGTTTTGTCTCCGTATACTTATATTTGATAGTGGATATTACTAGAAACCCAATAGATGTCTGATATCAGAGAGCCAGATAGTCCTATCCATCCTCATCAGCATAAGCTCGTTCGTTCATTGGGTTTGCTTGATGTGGTAATGATAGGAATAGCAGGTATGATTGGCGGTTCAATATTCGTCCTTACAGGACCGGCAATCGGACTTGCAGGAAGCTCTGTAATTCTCGCTTTTATTCTTAATGCAATTATTACTCTTTTTACGGCTATGGGCTACGCTGAGTTAGGTTCAGCAATGCCAGAAGCTGGTGGAGGCTATTTATGGGTACGAGAAGGATTACGTCGTCCTAATGCTTTTATTAGTGGATGGATGGCATGGCTTGCTCATATTATTGCAGGAAGTTTGTATTCAGTTGGGTTTGGCTCATTTCTTGTTAGTCTATTGCAGATGACAAATATTATTACTATCGAAAGTCTTTTTGGCATAATTCCCCTCGACAAGTTAACTGCTGTCGCTGTAGTAGCAGTATTTACTTTTATCAACATCAAGGGAGCTTCAGAGACAGGACGAGTTGGTACTATAATAACACTAGCCCAGCTAGTAGCAATTGTCTCAATTATAATTGCAGGATTGTGGGCTATGTCTTCTCATCCTAATGACTGGCAATCAAATTTTTCTGACTTTTTGCCTATGGGTCTGGGTGGCCTTGTAGCTGCAATGGGTTTAACTTTTATTGCATTTGAAGGATATGAGATAATAGTTCAAACAGGAGAAGAAGTTAAAAATCCTAAAAGGAATATTCCAAGAGCAATTTTCATCTCGCTTGCATTAGTTGTAATCATGTATTGTATTATTGCTTTTGTTTCTATTGGTGCCATTTTTCCAGACATGTCTTCATGGCAATTCATCGGTCTACACGGTGAGTTAGGTATAATGAAAGCAGCAGAATTATTTATGCCATATGGAGCATTCATAGTTTTAGCAGCAGGGCTAGTATCAACTCTTGCTGCATTAAATGCAACAACTTTTTCTTCAGCAAGAGTTGCTTTTGCAATGGGTAGACATTACAATCTACCTCACAAGTTAAGTGCTATTCATCCTAAATTTAAAACACCCTATGTTTCCGTTGTATTATCATGTATTATTATGGCAGTAATGGCTTATGCTCTTCCTCTTGAAGATATAGCTCATGCTGCTGGAGTCATATTTTTACTTTTATTCACACAAGTCAATCTTGCCGTTATTAGTATACGAAGAATGTATGGCGATAAGCTTGATTATGGTTATAAAACACCATTCTTTCCATATGTACCAATAATAGGAATAATATTAATGATAAGCTTGGCTGTTTATCTTTTAATTACTGTACCACTTAGTTGGGCTATCACTATATTTTGGGTCTTGATAGGCTTCACTATTTATCGTATATTTACGTTTAAAAAAGAAGTAGAACATTATTCTCCGACAATAACAAGTGAAGGTAACCTAGAAAGAAAAGACTTTAGAATTCTTCTCCCTTACACTCCAGAAAATCCAGATAGACTAATAAGATATGCCATAGAGGTTGCAAAAGAAAAAGATGGTGAAATCAATATTTTAAGAACAATAAGGGTTCCTCCTCAAACACCTCTATCTGCAGGAATTGCCTTTATAGATTCAGCAAGAAAGACATTTGACTCTCTTGAGGAAATATTAAATAAAGAAGATGTTATATATCATTATTATGTGAGAATTTCTCATGATGCTACTGAAGCAGTTCTAACAACAATAGCAGAACAAAAAATTGATTTAATGATTATAGATTATGAAACTATGAGAAGTAACAAAAAATTACAGACATTGCTTACATGCGATGTTTTGGCAATTATTCCTCATAGTGAAGATTATATAATTTTGGAAAGACAAAACAATACCGATGAAAGTGGAGTGACCAAAGATGATAAAAGAAATATGGTAGTTCTATACGATGATGGGGATAATTCTGATGAAATATTAAAAGTCACAACATGGTTTGCAAATAATGAAAGACTCAATTTGAACGTAGTCGCAATAAATAGAAGAAATCTGAATAAGTTCCACTATAAAACAAAAGAATCGATAAAAGGTAAGAATAATGACAAAATTGCATCTACA
>DASVEV010000321.1:0-9597 GCA_036380415.1 Nitrososphaeraceae archaeon | reverse complement strand
ATTATTATATTTATATTTATTTAATAGAAAAATCCAAGTTCTCTTCTTGATTAAGTCTGATGACAATCGGAATGAAAAACTATTTAGCATATTCAACAAGTAGGAGATAATTCATTTTTACATTTGGATGTTTATATTATTTTTTCTTTTGCCATTAATGGATGTAAATGTTGAAATTCATATTCAATATTGATTAAGAATAAACATGTTTGTAGAATTTCAATTGAATTTGATACTTTATCAATTTCATATATGTCCTTCACAGAATTATATCTTACTTTAAAGTTATCGATTTCATGTTTAATTAATTCTTTAAGAAAAGTTAGATTATAACCAAACTTTTTTATGATATCTAACATCCATTGTAAAATCTCGATCTCTAAGATTAAATGTCTATTATAATAACTATTTTTTAATGGATCTAAATCCATTAGGGCAGCTGAGAGTGCTTTTTGTAGAAGCGTTTCTATATTACATTTATTATATTTAATTAATTGATTTCCTTCCACAAAAAAATACTATTTTAATGACTACTTTAGATTAGTAGCACCTTCCAGAGAGGGAAGGGGGGAAATTTTATACAAAACCAATGTGTGGGAGAGTTGTCCAAACTTAATTGGATAACATGACTTAAGCCGATGCTAAACTTTTTAATAAAAAAATACTATTTCGCCTAGCAGGCTCTTAAGAGTTAGTGCCCTCTATGATCTTAATGCTAATTTATATATCCTATGACATGACCTAATTGGAATCTGAAGCCTATAGACCAGAGCTTATACTCTTTACCTTTATTAGTGTTAAGATGATATTCTCGATTCCAAAAGAAATAAATGATTTTTTCAGGAGAATCCATTGAAGTGTATTGCTATTTTTAGATATTTGTTTCAACTTGTTGCATAAAAATTACATGAGTAGCTATAATATTTATATATTTGTTTGTCTATTATTATAATAAATACACATAAAAAATGCAAAATGTTAAAGGGATGTCGAGAAAAATAGACCCACGCTTATTTAGGTAAATCAATATCTTTCATGATCCTATAGAACTTTTAAGAATTTTTCATATTCATGTAGAGTCTCTTCTTGTACCTTAGATTGAATCGAACCAGGTCGAATCATCCTTATTTTCTTTATTGCATCAGGAGAAGATATACTTCCTTGTTTTAGCAGGTACGCGGCTAAAATTGTACCAGTTCTTCCTTTGCCTGCTGCGCAATGAACTACTAATGGTTTATTCTCATGAGTGATTTTATAATCTATGAAATCAACAATGCTATCCAATACTTCTAGAGTAGGCACTCCATAATCTTTTACATACACAAACTTGTAATCTTCTTTGATAATAGTATCTTTTCCATTCTCAACGAGCCATCTTTCTGGTAGAGGAAATTCTTTTAGGGTCACAATCGACTTAATGTTATTCTTTATTAGCCATCTATATTGTTCTAAGGTCATTGGAGTCCCACTACCTGCTAGTTTATTATCAATTACCCAAGAAAAATTTGTAGGTTTATTACTAACTTTACCATGAACCCACCTAAATAAATTGCCTATTAGTGTCATCACTTAACATGGAAAGTTAAATATTTATATTTTAAGGAGATAAAACTTCATCCAACCAATATAGTGTTCCTGTGATTTTATTTTAATTACAATTTGAAAATAGTTTTTGAGTGAGTCTGCAATAGTAATTATGTCATAATATTTAAAATTTATTTATGGATTCGAAACGAGCAGGAAGAATTCATATGGGTTCTCCATCGATTGTTATTGTGACTTCTCCGTCCAACGAGGTAGTTAATATATATTATATTGGGATTGTCAGAATGGTCTTCCATTTTTGTATCCATTAAACCAGTCAAAAATCTTAAACATCCAGAATCCTTAACTATAACTAAATCTAGTATAACTAAATCTAGTAACCATCTTTTTTTTTGCATTATATGGAGGCTGAAATCCTCCGGATGGGAATGTTGAGCGATTATGCTAAAATATTCCTGTAACGACTGGCACGCTGAAGAATACTGCTCGTGGACGAAATTGGGATTAAATCATGGCTTTCCTAAGAATTGGTAATATATTTAGGTGAAGGTTCAAAAAAACCATTCACTACTTCATTAATAGTCCCATCTCCATCAATTACTATAATTTTCTAAAAATTTTTCAAGATATTTTCTAGCAAATCTTGGAGTATCACGGCTTTGTGATTTTAATATTAATTTATCGCCCAGATGATTTGTTAATGTATTACAAAATACTCTAAATCATTTTCATGTTTTCCACTAGAGGCTTTGGGATTTATTATTATTAATGTATCCAGGTTGGTTTTAAAAAAGTGATCAGTAAAGATTACTAATGTCAAAACTGAAAATATTTGATATTATCATATTTTTATCAAAATGTCGAAAAGAATATTAGTAGATTAAAAATATATTAATTGAGTTTTATCTAATAATTACTATATTTATAAAAATAGAATAATTCCAAGGACAATACTATTATTTTTTTTCTCTAATTTTTTAATACTTTTATAAAATAAGAAATATATATATACTAGGTATGATTAATGCATATAATTATTTTATAAATCTCAAAAACAATTTTAATAATGGAATACATATCAATTACTATATGGATTTTGACTTCTTAGAAAAACTTTCAGAAAATTGGAAAAAGTCTAAAGATTTGCGAATCGAAAAAAAAATAATTAATCTAATTTGTACTACTAACAAGAATCATTTTGCATTTCCAATAGCAGAAAAATGTCTAATTAGTAGTGGAAGGGTAGGGTTTACCTATAAAGACAACAAAACTTATCCTAATTTTTTTGAGTTCCTTTCGCATATCACTAGTCGCCAGATACCAATTGAAATAAAAAATTGTCATTTTGGACCAGGGGAAATTGTAGTCCTTCGAGATAACAAAGGGGATGCCTTGGGTGATTTAATTCTATCAACTCACCAAATTGTTAATGAAATAAAAACCAAATTTACTAAATAAGTTATTTTACCTTTTTTATCTCATTATCAATTAGTAATTAACGATGAATTAAATCTACATCATAATTTTATTATTGTTAAATTATATTATACTACCACAAATTAGAACAATTAAAAATTATTTATAGATAACAATCTTTCTATAAAATTTTTACCTGTAACGATTATATAATATGTTTAACATGCACAAATGATGAAAAGTAGTCCTATTTTAATACTATCACTTTTATTAATAATTATATCTTTCTTGTCAGTCAACAAATCTTTCGCAGAAGATAATAAATATTCTACTCCTTTAACAGGGATGGAAGAAGTTCCTCCTGTTAATACAAATAGTACTGGCATAGCATTATTTGAAATAAAAAATAATAATTTAGGTTTTAATGTAAATGTTACAAACTTGAGTAATATAACAGCTGCTCATATCCATTTAGGTGAATTTGGACAAAACGGAGAGATCCTAGTTCCCCTATTGAAAGCTTCACAACCATTTGATATTCTCAATGGAACATTAATAGAAGGGAATGTAACCAATACAGACCTCGTAGGTTCTCTCAAAGGAAAAACTATCAATGACCTCGTTCAGTTATTTAATAATACGAAAACTTATGTTAATGTACACACTGAGCAATATCCAAATGGAGAAATTAGGGGTGAGATAACAACTGTTAATGCGACTGATTGGTGGACTTAATACTAAACTTCATTCAATACTCTTTTCCTCTTCTGATATTGGACAAAATTAAAGTTTAAATTTCCATATTTGATATTTTAATCATATCTTAAATTGTAACCTTAAATCTTTAAAACTTTTAGATATTAATCCCTTCTCCTTATAAAGGTGAATGCTGGTGTACGCATGAAAATATAACTATAAATTATAGAAAACCACGTCATCATTATAATTTAGAAAATATTACTTTGAAATTGTCAATATATATATTGTTTATTATAATAAAACACTTTAAGTAAATAGAATTGTTTAACCAGTAATTATAAAGTGTGTCTATTAGACACTCAAAATAGAAAAAAATATTTAGAATTGGTAAGTCATCTTAGCCTATTTGAAGAAGTATTTATTTGTTTTGTGGTTCAGGTGAAGGTTGTGGTTCAGGCTCCGGTTCTGGGTTAGGAGAGGGATCAGGATCAACAACTTCTAATCCTATGAGGTGTATATCCATCATTATAAACACTTTCACAACATATTTAATAGCACTTCAATAGGCTTTCTGGATTTTTACTATTTGCATTATAATCAACTAATTTTTAACTAAGTCGTACCTAAAACAATATTCAAAACCCAGAATTTTTATAAACAGAATTATTTCAAAAGTCACGTCATGATAAATATAAGATAACAACAGACCAGATTTAATTAATCTATATTAAGTTACAATATAATTTCTAAGAGAAAAAATAAACCATGACCAATATAACTAGTTGTAAAAAAGTTATAAGATTTATTTGTTAAGATGAAAATAATATTAATATAGTAAAATGTGATGAGAACAAAGAGAGATATAAAAAAAATAGACAAGCACAAAGTAATGATAATAGAAGATGAAATTGATATCCTTCTTCTATACAAAGACTATCTCAATAATAAAGGATTTTCTGTGCAAGCTACATCCACTACTGCTAATGAAGCCTTAAAAGATTACGAGAACTTTTATCCTAATATGATTATATTTGACTATAAACTTCCAGGAAAACTAACCGGCTTAGAAGCAGCCAAGCAAATACTCGCAAAATATCCCAGGGTTCCGATAATAATAGTAACAGCATATGAAACTGTTAAAAGTGAATTGTCGAATGATAACTTCTTTACCGATAAGAACATTATCCTGTTACTTAAACCTATCAAGTTACATGTACTGGAAAATACAATCAAAAACCTTCTAAGCAAAAAGAGCAATCACACATCCTATGTTTAATTGCCGTATTAAAAAATCTACTTGAAGATAAGATAATTATGAGAGAAACTTTAGAGTTTGTTAATAGCTGTATGAAATTAATCTACTCTTTGTATGCTGTATTAAAGATGTAATTTGATTTTATATACTAATAGGTCATAATTTGATATATGGATAGAAATAAAAATGATGATAACCATGACGTTGCCGTAAATTTAGAAATATATATAGATTTTAAAAACGATTTAACCCTTATTGCTCACAGGATCAATGATCTAGTCATTTATTCTATTCAGAATGAAGAAGTTTTACATAGTAATGTAAAAAATATCGTGTTTTTTAATGAATTAATCGACAATGGTAACTGGAAAAGATTCACTAGTTTCTGATATTACTAGGTAATATACAAATGCTTATATATAAAATTTACATTTCACTTGAAAATTCGACAACTTAAACCTTTAAATTCAAACAATATTAAAAAATAAGAAATTAACTTTGAATATCATTTATAATAAATTAATAAGTGAATAAGAAAATTTTTTATAATATAATTAATTTTATAAATACAATTTTTCAAAATAACTATTAAATTATAAGAATAAGGATAAAACGCTCGTTATTCTTTATTATATTGACGAACTTTGATAGATTTATAAAAATTTACGCTCAAGATATCCATTCATCAGGTTCTGAAAATTTATGTCTACTAAATAAATACACTCACTAAAAAGGGATGTTTAATTATCATTTTTTTGTCCATGACTTTTATAATTTTTACATAACTATTTTTGCTTTTACCGATGACTCCGTTAATTCTATATTGTTATCTAAACCTACAATATTAAGAATAGATTTTATATAACCATGAAAAAATACAGACCCTTTTTTTCCTAATCGATGCCTAATTACGATTATTTTCCATCCATCTTGGTTTATTTCATCGTATGTACCCAATAATCCATATCTGCAAATAATTTTTTCTAAATATTCAAAAACATTTTGTTGGGCTAACTCTTTTTTCCAAAATAAAATTGTGTCTTTAGGAATTGTTTCTCCTAATTCTAACCCAATTTTAAAAATATCCTGGTCATCCATATTTTCTAAAAATTTTGTTAAAATTTCTCTATTTAGTATCACTAAGTCGATTTTCGATAAAAAACGACTAAAATCAGAATAGTGTTTGAGGATAATATTAACGAGTGCATTTACCGAAATGCCCATCCGTTCCGCTTCTTCATCTAAGATGTTGGATATGTATTGTTCTACTCGAAACGAACGAGTTGAATTAGGCATTGTATAGAATAAGAAACTGATCTATAATTGTGTTATGACGTGTTATTTAGTGTTATTTTGTATTAATATTCTTAAACCTGTTAATTTGTAAACATAGTGCTTATAAGACTTACGTTAACACAAGGGATATGACTACAACGCCTGAATTATTACATACCGGTATCAGTGAAAAAATTGCTGATGATTGTCCTAATTGTCGCAATCCGCATATTATATTTGATTCATCCAATGGAGAAATGATCTGTACTTCTTGCGGGATGATAGTAGAAGACCGATTGGATTCGTCTGGTATTGAATCTGAACCTATGAAAAATATTGAAAATAACTTAAGTGTAGGAATGCCTTTATCATTAGCTCATTATGATAAAGGACTTTCAACAACGATTTCTTCATCTAATGTAGACGCGTTTGGGAGTCAATTAAATACGAGCCAAATGGCAAAAGTAAGAACAATCCGTCATTGGAATAAGATATCTAGCAATAACCGCAGTTATCATAGAAATCTAAAAAATGCATTTGGTGTATTACTAAGGATAAAGGATAAACTTTCTTTAAGTGACACCATAATAGAAAAATCAGCTTATTATTATCGTAAAGTGGTAGAGAAGCGAATTACAAAAGGTCGTTCTATAAAAGAGTTCGTTGTGGCTTGTGTATATGTAGCCTGTCGGGAAATGAATATTCCTCGCACCTTAGACGAAATTGCAGAGATTGCGAATGCAGATAAAGTTTTTGCAGGAAAATGCTATAGATTGCTATTACGAAATTTGAAAATCAGGCTTCAACCCATAGATTCTACTACATATTTAAGTAAAATTGCAAATAAGGGAGGTATAAGTAAAAAAACACTACATAGAGCAATAGAAATGATGGCAGAAATAAAAGAACATCCCTTTTCTTCTGGCAAGGATCCAACTGCATTGTCCATAGCAGTACTATATGCTGCCTGTCTCGAACAGGGAGAAAACATAAGTCAATCTCAAGTTGCTATTGCAGGAGAAATGAGTGTGGTGACATTAAGAAAACGATTTTTAGATGTAAAAATAATTTTTCCTCATATACCAAACAATACAATAGAACTAAGAAAACGAAAAACATAACATAATTTTTTTCATCTCTATTCTAATTTTTTCTTTTTTGAATAAAACACTCTATTTGAAGAAAATTATATATTCATATTTCTGTAAAAGTATAATTTCCTTCCCTTTAATCTTAGTAAAGTAATTAGAAAAATATAAACCTAAAAGGTTATTAAGATAATTTATACTCCTTCTATCTAATTTAAATCTCCATGAGTGCTCCTTTCAAATAAAATTTTAATGATCCATCAATAAATGAAAAAGAAGTAGAAAGATGAGATATCAGATAGTGGACATTTTATAATTATCAAACTAATAAAACAAAAAAAATAGCTTTATAAAATTTACTTATGGATGACTCGTTCTAATGCCTCTTTAAGATCATTGATATGTTTTAATCTGTCTTGCTTGATCCTGTTCCATAAGTCTACTAATTCATCATTATTTGACTGTTTAGCATCGTCAATATATTTATCAATGGTATCATATAAAAAATCTGCTTCTCTCCCTAGGGCGGATAGGATATCATATGTAGTATTGTCTAAACCAGTTTGTTCATTCATATTTTACAAAGTACAATAAATTATATAATTGTTATAGTAAGCTTTGTTGTTGTACCTAGACCTTTATTTTGTTGGTTTATAGTACGCTTTTGTGGTATATAGGGTTATTAGACTTCAAACTTATTTTTCTAATTTAGTAAATTTTTAAAGAGTATTTAAATAAGCACGTGATATAATTTTTGCTATTTTAATTGGTTCTGGAATAGAGCCCTGAATTAAAAAGGAATTTAAAAGTCTAACTGCATCGTCCAATTTAATACCCCACGTTCTTATCAAAAGAATTTTATTAGTTTTTAGTAATACTGGTTCTCTTTTGCCGAGTTTTTCAATGAGAGTGATTTTAGTTTTATAAGTGTCTGGAAAATATTTTTTAATACTATTATGTATCCCTTCAGAATTCTTAAAGGTAATTATAATCACAGGAAGACCCGTCTTATTGTGTATTGTTTCCCCATCAACTATATTAAACATACTTATAATCATGCCGTCAAATAAAATAAAGCCAATATCATTCCTCTGTAAATTATTATACATAGCGAGAATATTTTGAGTCGCGTCGTTGCCTCCTATTGTTACTTTTCCAAAGATTATACCATCAATGATTAGATCTTTTCTCATTACAACACCTGTTAAAATAGAATTTGATTTTTCTTTTTTAAAGCTCTCCGCAATAGCTAAAACTCGAATACCTTTTTTATTAATATTCAAATATATGATATACTGTTATATTTATTTAAATTATTTGTTATTGTTTAATGTCTTTGGACTACTTAAATCTAATAATTAGACAATCTATCTCATTTATTGTAGGATAAGTGTATTAAACATTTTTTTATTTAACTAATCTTAACCGATTTTATTCCAATTTTACAAAGTCTAAAATTTAAAAATTATTTTTTTTCCATATATAAATAGTTAGTTAATTACATATTTTTCTTCGAGAATTCGATGTGGTGATTATCTCATGGTAATTCAATTGTAATAAATTAGTATCATTTAGTGTCTTTTTCCTTATATTTCTTTATGTATTATTCTTAATTTTTAGTGAAGATTTACAATAGAAAAAAATATTTAGTAAAATAAATCATGATGTTTGTCAAAGATATCAATACTCTCTTAAATGGTCAAAGTTTTAATAAGGATAATAACAAGTTATTTCATGGAAGGAATTCAAAAATTAAAATGTAGTTCATGTGGTAGCACATTCATGTCGGAAACTGGTATGGCAAAATGTCCATCATGTTTAGAAAAAGAAAGTCAAGGAGCAGGAAATACGGCAGGTTGTGGCTGTGGCCATCAACACTAATTTTTTTGGTTAGAAATACAATCACCAATCAAGCTTTTTTTAGTTTAGTGTACTTAGTCTAAACGAAAGGTTATAATCAATTATAATTATCTGATAGAACAAAAATAAAACTCTATTTAATAGACATTTCATATGCTTTATTTATTGATCAATTCTTAGAATAATGGGAAATATAATTTTATTATCCAAAATTATTTCATTAAAATCAATTATGATCGGGCTCTAGTAAATTTCTTTTTTCTCTAATCATCTTAATTTTTTCTAAATAACCACCACTCTTATTTGCTTCCATTAGTCTTTCCATTTCTTTAGCCTTCATTACTAATCCGTAATACTCTTTAACGTGTTCTATGGTAGTTTTGTAGTGCCTAAAATTTGTTGAGGCTGTAGCATCAGAAATAAGAATAACATCATAACCTCTATTAAAACCATCCCTCA
>DASVEV010000320.1:0-5124 GCA_036380415.1 Nitrososphaeraceae archaeon | reverse complement strand
TATGGGTTTTGGTGGCTTTGCAAAAACTATTTTTGAACAAATGTTTGGTGGTAGAGGAGGAAGAGCAGGAGGATTCGAAGGATCTACTGATCCCTTTAGTGGATTTAGTTTCAATATAGGAGGTAATAGAAGAAAAGGTAGGGATATTCTCTATGACATGGAACTCTCTTTAGAAGATGTTCTCAGAGGAAAAAAAGATGAGATTGAATTACCTAAATTTGAAAGTTGTAACGATTGCGGTGGAACAGGAGCTGCTCATGGAACTAAACCACGTACATGCACTACTTGTAATGGTCAAGGTCAAACTCGTAGAGTGTATAATCAAAATCGTTTTTCCACCTTTATTTCGTTAGAACCATGTCAAACTTGTAATGGTAAAGGTCAAATGATTGATAAACCTTGTACTAGTTGTCTAGGCTCGGGTAAAATAAAACAAAATAAGAAATTAAAAATAAATATACCATCAGGGGTTGAAGATGGAATGACTTTGCAACTAACTGGAGAAGGCGAATATTCGGAACAAGGGCCTCCTGGAGATCTCTTAATTAGACTTCATGTTTTGCCTCATAATTCGTTTGAGAGATTAGAAGATGGCCATGTATTACATGATCTAAATCTTGACTATCCTAGTTTAGTATTAGGTACTGAAATTAAAGTTCCGACTTTACATGGTTATGAGAAATTAAAAATTCCTGCAGGAACTCAAGCAAATACCATTTTAAAGATTAAAGGAAAAGGACTACCACGGTATGGAACATATGGCAAGGGAGATCAATTAGTAAGGATACTGGTCAAAATTCCTAATAATATTACAGAAAAACAAAAATTACTTTTGAAAGAATTAAATAAAGAATTTTCAAAATATGAATAACTTTTTCATATACAAAATAATTTTAACCCTACGTTACATGACATACCCATTCGATGAATTTTTTTGAAAAAACGATCTGAAAATTGCTTTCTTGATATTGATAGTATAATGTGTGAAAAGAAAATTGATATAGGAGATTTTTTAGTATTTTTAACAACTAGTTCCAAATCATAAAAGAACTTAAATAAAAGACGATGGATAGAATATAAAAAATTTGGTCTATTGCCTGTGACTATTCCGTTAAAATCAGTCAAGAAAAATTCGACTAGTAAAGGTTTACAAATCAACATAGGTTAACACTAAATAACATATCGTTTTTATTTAAGCATACAAAATAGTCATGACTAGATATCTATAGAAATGTTTTATATACCTTAATTTGTTTATTATATGCTACTTTAAATCTAACTTTTAAAATTTAAACAAATCTTTTTGATTTGTCGGTTAATTAAATTTTCAATACTACTAATAAAATATCCGTATAAAGATTATCAATGATAATGGAATTTTCATTTTTATATTCATCAAGCTTATTAGCTTTCATTATAGGTATTGCAGCTACAGTTTTAACCCGTTATAGTAGCATTCCCCAGATAATAAAAGGATTCAAAACCAAAAGAATGGATGATGTGTCATTTTGGCTAATATTTTATCTAACAGTAGGATTATTTCTTTATGTAATTTACGGAATAATTATTGATGACGCTATAATTATTTGGGGAAACGCAATAGGTGTAATTTCAAATCTAATACTAATTATTCTCAAAATCAAATACTCTGTCAAATCATTTGAATAATGATTGTTAAATATGTCATACTTTAGTTATATCAAGCAGCTTTCTAATTAATAGACGTTCATCTATTAACAAAGTTTAGCAATTACTTAATTTTAATTTACTCTTATATTTAAAAGCAATAAATGGCTTACAAAATAAAGATCTTTTACTTTGAGCTCGAGGAAGAAAATAAAGATTGAATTGGAAGATGATGAAGGGAGTAAGTATAATCTCTCATTGGAAGGCAATTTTTCAAAGGAAAAGATATTACAAGTTATTGAGCTTATGGATCTTGTACGTTCATCAGATTCTGGAGCAATAACTAATAATCCATTGTATGAAAAAAATAATACTTTATCTGTTGATTCAAAGATTTGGAATATAGTGGAGGAATCGTTTTATTTTAATACATTTACTTCTTCTGATATTGTTAATATTTATAAAAAAAAATATAATGAGACAATCAAATTAAGCATTATATCAACTTATCTTGCTAGATATTGTGTAAAAGGTAAATTAAATAGAACTAAAAGACTAAGAGAATATGTGTATAATTTAGTGAGAAACTCTTCAACAAATGCGGATTCTATTAATAATGTAGTTTCATCTGATGACGATGATAATAAAATTGCCTATGATGTTAGAAGAAAGACAATAGATGATCTTAAAAATTAATTTATAAAAAATTTAAATATTTATTAAAAATAACTATTGAATAACGATAGTTTTCTATCAAGTTAGGCTATCGCCATTCTGTAACATAATTTTGGAAATCAAAAATCTCCAAATCCTCCCGCATCAAATCCGCCAAAATCTCCTGTATCTCCACTATCTGCTCCGCTACCGCTTGTCTCTCCGGTACTTGATTCTGCTGCTCCCGCATCTTCTGCGCCACTTTCACCTGCCATCGATTGTTCCATCGGATTTAATGCCATACCTAAAAAAGACATCATAGTCATAAAGAATAAAACATCTATTATTCCTGAAAATAACATTAACGGTACCCATGATCTATTAGTTTCCATGTATGTTTGCAATTGAGCTTTATTTCCTTTCCCATTGTTATACATCTTTTGAGCTTGATGCCACTTTCGTTCTAGTTCCTCTTTTTTGGATTTCAGGAGTCTAATTCCTGTATCTGTAATAGAAATCTTAATTTTTTTGTTACCAAAAAAACCCCTATTCTCCTTTTTTATGATCAGCCTTTGAGTTAAAAGATCATTTACTATTAATTCTACTTCTTCCTTATTAATTTTGAGAACTTTTGCAATTTTATTTGGATCTTGTATCCCTCGAGAGATTGCATCAAGTACCATAAAATGACGTGGACTTTCGTTAATTCTTACTTCAGAAGACACTCCTTATAATATGTTATACTTAGTTAAATCCTTTTATGATAAGAATTCAATATTAAATTGATGTTCCTAATCTAATTGTAAATAAAACAAATATTGAATTGGGCTGTGTAGAAACCATCGTCATAACACCAACTTCACCATTCTATGAAGATTGTATACTATACACCTAAGATCATTTTCTGTTCTGCATTCTAGTCAACCCGGATGTAATATGTTACCTAAACAGTCTTTTTATGACTGATACAATAGTTTCATCTTTGTTACACTGATTGTATAGAATATTGTTGTATCCACGTCCGGCGACATTATTATAGATGGATTTTTTGACGTCTCAGGGGCTTCTGGACCTTGGTTTATTCAACGAGATGAAATAGATATCTTTGTTGCTTATAGTACTACAATACAAGGTCAAGTTAACTTCTCAAGTACAGCCATATGTTTTAACAATTCACCATTGCGACCTTAACTTTTTCTTTTTTAATTAAATCTTTTAGAAATTTCCATGTAATAACTGAAAAGTAAATCTTAAATATTATTTTCTTTATTACTATAACATTAGACTCTTATTTTAGAACCGCTATCGGTATTACTCCCTCCTGTAAATTGCTAACGAATTCCTATTCAATAAATTTCAAAACACTTTATAAATTATATTTATTTATGAGTTGGCTTAACAAACTTTATATTTAATATCTTTAAACAAAAAGTATTGCATTTTATCAATCCCTGATATTGAGTGCTTTTCTTAATATATCACATTTAATGTTATTTCACAAATAATTTGCAATTCCCTAATTCATTGGTCATTTATTTTGGAAATAATACTGATTGATAATTTGTAAATAAAAAAAAAGGTTAAAGGAATGGGTAAGAAAAAAAAAGAGATTAAGATAATAAAAAATGATTCTAATAAGGGAGATTATACTTTTGTTAGCGATGACATTCTAAATAATGTAAAAGATAATGAATCTACAAATAATGAAAAAAAGCCAGAGAGTAAACCTGGTGAGATAATTGAAAAAAAGATTCATTCAAAGAAAGTAGACAACAAAGGCAGAAAGATTTTAGGAAAAAGTTTGCAAGGTCATTCACCAGTATATGAATAGTCATAATGCAGATGTATCTACATTACATTTTTATTTATAATTTGAGGATGTTATAGCAGTAATACTTTGGTATTTAAGACAATGCTTGTTCCATATGATGGTTCTACTATGAGTGATAAGGCTTTAGATAAAGCAGTAGAATTAGCCAATATAATAAAAGAATCAAGAATAATGATTATTCATGTTGTTCCAGAAATACCAACACCAATTTTCTCAAGAGTAATTCGTTCTCCTAAAACTGGGGAAGTAATTACTTTTTCAGAATATCTGGTATCTTTATACCAAGAAATGGAATCCAAAATGAGAGAAAAACTAGAAGAAAGAAAAGAAAAATACAGCAAATATGGATTTCCAATAGAGATATACATAACCACTGGAATTCCAACTGATAAGATAATAGAATATGCAACAGATAAAAAAGTTGACCTTATTGTAATTGGAAGTATTGGTGTCACTGGAATATCAAAATTTTTTAAAGGTTTGGGAAGTGTTTCAAGAAACGTCTCTGAAAAAGTTTCATGTCCAGTTTTGATTGTTAGATAAACTACATATATCAAATCTTTGTTCTTTTTACTATTAATTATAATTTGTCCAATGTAAAATAATATTACATAGAGTAACTTAATAATCTTTCAAAACTTAGGTACTATATGAAATAAGGGATAGATTTTAATTTAAATTTTTGTACAGTATTACTAAATAACTATTTAGATAATAACAATATCTTAATTCCTAGATTTTCGATTTGTAAGATCTAGTTAGTATTCTATAGCTAATATTGGAAAAATAATTAAGTGAATTTATAGATAAAAGAATAAAATTGTATATTAAATATATGCATAATCTTTATATTTTCTTTATTATTACCTAAGGTTAATATCTAATGGATTCATTTGAAAGCCATAGGAAGAGTAAAAGAAGATTTTGAGATGTTCAACAAAGATAAAAGTAAAAATGCGAAAAAAGTAGTAGCATCACAGAAAGAAGAACAAGATCAGATCCACATTCCTGAT
>DASVEV010000319.1:0-3533 GCA_036380415.1 Nitrososphaeraceae archaeon | reverse complement strand
ACTAATAATTAAATCAGGAGTTAACTTTTTATTTTTCAAATATTCACCCATTATTGGTGCATCTTTTTTACCACGTTTATTTAGTGGTCTTTTGTGATCAACAAGTGTAGTATCCTTCCAACTTGATTTAGCATGACGAAGAAGTAATAAAGTTTTCATTACTAAATAAAACAACTTATTAACTTAAATCTTTATCTGCTTTAAAATGGTTTTACGGTATTATATGTTGACATAAATATATGAAAATAAATAAGTAAAATATTATTTTGACAAAAGAATTTTTTATACAATACATTATTAAAAATTAAATATAATTATTGTAAACCTATTGATAGAAAGATATTTGATATTATTGAATTTTATAGAATTTTAATAATATGAAATTATATTTTACAGCAATTATTTATATTTCAAAATACAATAACCTTTGTAATCATAACCATATAATGCCGATATTATTTGAACTTAATTGGTTTCATTATTTCATAAATCTGTTAGAATACCACTAGAAATAGAATATCAAAATAAAAATTTTTCGATACCAATTACAAGTATATGAATTGGGAGTATCTGTTGATGAGTATTAAATAAAAGCAACATAAATCAATTCTACATATATAGAGTATGATAAGTATATTAATAAAAATATTTTAGATATTTTAATAGCTAATACAAAATGTCCAGAGCTAATTTTAATTCAGAAATTTCTCTTTCAAGGGCTAACCTGTCGCTTTTGTTAGTAATATATCTAGACAAGTTTTCACAAGCTTTAATTTGTTCTATTATTATTTCCTTTTTGTCTATACAAAAATTATGCTGTAATTCAGCAATTGAATATATAACATTCGTTTTTTCGTTATATTTTGATGTTTTAGCCTCTATTTTCAATGGAAATTCTATTTCTAATATGTTCATTATTTCAAATCACTAAAAGAAGTTATACATTGAATTATTTTATTTTTTAGTAAATGAACTATTTAGACATAAGAGAAAGACTAGGAACTTCATATTTCATTATTTGTCTTTACTTTAACGAAGAGAAAAAAATTATGAGAACTTTATTATGGTTTTCTATTACTATTTTAAAATAATTTTTAGAAATTCTTGTTTATATTTCATTCATAAACATTCGCATCATTCCATTATTATTCCATGTTAGAAGAACTTTAAGATTTATCATTATTTTTTTTAATTTTTAATAGTCAAAAAATTAGAATGATTTTTTTCATATCATAAAATATTGAATCTTATAATGTTCCTGAGTAAGAGAAAGGAGCGATAACTATTCGCTTGCTCCTGACCTACTTTGCATAGGATAGAATGAATCTTCATTTATAATAGTCACTTGATATATTTATATTTTGAATATACTTTTTTATGTGAACTATTATGACAATTAATATTTCTTTCTAAGTCTTATATAGTATTGTAACAATATAGGATTATATAAAACAATAAACTATGTTCCTTTATATAGTATAATTTAAGTGTCGTTTTTTTCTTATTTGCTATATAGAGTAATGACAATATATTTAATTATTTTTTTCTACTATATGGATATGTATTAGAGAATAGTGGCTTAGAATGAGTGCAAAAACACATGTATGGAAATGTTATACTAATAAAGGGAGTATAATTGATCCTACTAACCTAAATGAGGGATTATGTCACTAAAAAGAAGATTTTTTATAAATAGTTATTATGATGTTTATTCTAATGTAAAAAATAGTTGCTTTGTTTATCCTGATCTATGTTCCTGTGGTCATGAAAAATATAATCACTCTAATTTAGATGAATGTAATTCCAGTGAGTGTAGCTGTAAAAGATTTTTGCCTTAGAATGTTAAAAAATGTAAAATGGAATTTTCTATTGTTAGTAAAAGTATTATCTGCTACAAATAATAAGATTAATCAGTATCAAATACAGCTCCAATGCTTTGCTGTTGTTGACTGCAAAAATTTTATTTTCTCGGACTAGATTGTCCAGTCACTATGAAATACACTGAATCTCCAATATAGCATGCATGATCTGCTATTCTTTCCAGATACCGCATTATCAATAATGCAGATATCGCACACCGTGGATCTTTAAGTGGATGGTCATTAGAGTCTGCTTTTAGAGTAATTAAATCTCTTAGATATTTCCTGTACAGCGCATCTACAGAATCATCCATTTTGTATAGCTTTGAAACAGTATTTTTTTCTTTAGTTTGTAATGCATTTATACTTAATCTTATCATTTCGCTTGCTAAATTTGAAGTCTCCATGACCACAGATTTATCACATTTATGAATCGAGCCCATTATTTCTAGTACTTCAACAATATCATATGCATATCTGCCAAATCTAGAAAATCCATAAGCAATTTCCATACATGATCTTATATATCGTAAATCCGTTGCAACCGGTTGATACCTAAAAATTAATTCGGTTGCTAGATCAGATACTTCCAATTGAAATACTTTAAGTTTCTCAGACCATTCAAATATTTGGTTTTTTTCAACAATACCATTTTCATATGATTCAATAGCATTAATAACACACATTTCAGAAAGTTTTGCCATATTCATTATTATTTCTGTTATACGTTCTAATCCCAGATCGAGTAACCTTGTCAATGTACAATGTATTATTATAATACTAGAAATATAAATTAAGAATACGGTATATCTTAGACCAATATCTAATTGTGATCTTATTTGAAAATAATTTCAATCATGATATATATAATGAGAATTTGTTCTCTAGTTACTCCTTATATTTACAAACTTTATCCAGGTTTTATAATGAGATGAAAGCGAACTGTCTCAACAGTATTGACCAAAGAAAGTCAACCTATTTAAGAATTGTATAACTAATGTCAGTACTTCCATATTATTGCTTATACATTCGAAGATACTTGGATATATCAAAATTTGGCTTTGGAAAAGTTAATTTCATGCTTTCAAGAGTATTGACTATAATCTGTGCTACTACAAAATTTCTAAACCATTTTGTATTGGCTGGAATTATATACCACGGAGCCCAATCTGTACTGCATTTCCATAAAGCTTCTTCATATGCTTCCATGTATTGCTCATAATAGGTGGATTCAGTTAAATCGCTTTCTGTAATTTTCCATTGTTTTAAAGGATTTTTTATTCTCTCTTCCAATTTTTTCTTTTGTTCATCTTTACTTATGTACAAAAAGAATTTTATGATTCTGGTGTTATTTTCATATAAAAAGCGTTCAAATCCGTTAATCTGTATATATCTTTTAGACCAAATAGATTTTGATATCAATTTACGTACTCTTACTTCTATAACATCCTCATAGTGAGAACGATTAAATACTGTTATTTCACCTTTTGCAGGCATTAATTTATGTACACGCCACAAATAATCATGTGAAATTTCATCTTCATTTGGAGCCTTGAATGATATGGCTTTACAACTTTGTGGATTGAAAGCACTCATTACATTTCTTATAGTACTATCTTTGCCAGCTGCAGATATCCCTTGTAAAATGATTAGCAATGATTGACTTTTATTTGC
>DASVEV010000318.1:0-2881 GCA_036380415.1 Nitrososphaeraceae archaeon | reverse complement strand
TGTTTACCAAAACACCTTCATCTGGGAAGTTGGCTGTTGTCTTGAACCAAGTGGCAACTGTAAATGAAGATAATCGAAGGTTGGAAGCATTAGGAACATCCAGTTTATTTGAACCAGTTGTAGGAAAGAATGGTGCATAATTATAAGTGGCCGCAAAAGCATAATTTTCATATGTGACGGTGATAATCATAATAGAAAGAAAGATAAAAAGAAAAACATATTTTAGATAAATTAAGTTCATATTAAGGAGTTTATTTATCACGTGTATTCACCTATTTTTTTATTTTGTGTTAGTAAGATGGTCAGATTGAACATTATGTTCTTAGCACCTTTCAATGTATTATGAAGATTGACAAGGAAAGACAGATTCATTAATTTCCTAAACTTGTGTGCACAATGGAAATCAATAGAATTCAGTATAATAATGATTTGTTGTAATTTTGTATAAATGATCCTGTCAAATGTAAGAAGTGATAGATTATTGGTACATGAATACATCTATTTAATACTACTAATCTCAAATTATTTTAAATACCTAAGCGTAATATGTTATGAAACATCATATTATTTTTTAATATACGAAATATATTATTGTATAAGTTGATATAAAAGAGATTAGAACATGAGAAAGGATCTTATTTTACTCTACATATTATCTAAACAAATGTAAGGAAAATAAAAAATTTTATCTTATAAAAAATTAGTCATCAGAAGGTTGAATCAAATTTAAAGATAATAGATTGTCGATTATACCTTCTATTACAGAAAGATTCCTCTTCTCTTGCAAAGCTGCATTAAGTATATTTCTTACTTGTTCCTCGTTAGCTACTCTTCCTTGTGTACTTTCTGAATCAACTAACTTAATTAATACACATAAACCATCTACATTTTTTACATTTGTTAGAGGCTCGTCACCCATTGCTACTGGATTGTGAGAAAGATACATATTGAGAGCTGATAAAACATCTTGGGAAAGTGGTCCTCCTTCATTTTTTGACAAAAAAGAATCTTCACAGCTTTTTGGTATGGTATCTATAATGCCATTATTCAGTTTTTCAGTATTATCTTCATGATTTTCAATTACCTTTTGTGCATTCGTAGTGACTGGTGAGTAAAATGTTAATAAAGCAAGAAATGCTATAAATATTGAAACGAAAACAATAGTATTGTTCAAGTTCTTCAACTTATATCTATTTAGATTAAATCTTAATATATTTAGGTTCTGATAGATTCTTAAATGCATTTTTAATATGATTGTATAATATTTCAATTTTTAGAATAAAATTTTTATGAATCTAAAATATTGAATTTAATTTAATTAAAAAAAATAAAGACTACTTTTAATAATATCGTAATTTATTGTATTGTCCAACTCTTGATAGGTTAATATCATTCCTGCAATCATCTCGTCGGGTTGCGAGGCATTTTTGCCTCTATTTTAAAATTTATAGTATAGATTATGGTGTAGTAGACTTAGCCCTAGCTGGAGATAATTATCAACTAGATATATTTGGTTCAGCAGTAAATATATGTTCAAAGATTAATTCTTCTTCTTTGTCTATTCTTAATGAGCTAATTATTGGAAATAATTTTTATAGAATTTTAAAATCTTTTTCTAATATTATAGACAAATATAATTTTGTAAATAATGGTGGATTCAAGTTAACAGAAAACATTGAATATCCTACATATACCATAAAGAGAAGAAGTAATACTTTGTTGCAGAATAATGATACTAACAGTACACACTCCATGATGAAAAAACAATCTAATTCATATGCTGAAGAAGATTTTATAGAAAATAGGAATAATAAAAGAGAAGGTTTCTTTTTCCATAAAAAAAAGAAAAACAAAAGAATAATTATAGTCGATGATGATCAGGAAATACTTTTTACATATAGGCTTTTTCTAGAAGGTTACAATTACCATATAATTTCTTTTACAGACGGTTTTGATGCACTTAATTGTATTAAAGATCTTCCAAATTTTGATGATTTACTAGTAATACTTGATATTAGAATGGAAACCTTAAATGGATTTGAATTACATCAACAAATAAAAGCTATAGATCCCACAATTAAAATTCTTTTTATTACTGTTTTAGATATATTAGATGAAATATTAACTATAGTTCCAGGAATAACAAGAGAACATATAATGAGAAAACCTGTTGATAAAAAAATATTTACAAATACTGTAAAAAAAATATTAAATTAACAAATATTATTATTTTTTTAGTATTTTCATATATTTTTTCTGAACTACAAAATTGTGTCGAAATCAGTTCACACACCTCCGAGCCCGTATTATATAGGGGTTCATATACAAGTTTGTTGCAATAGTAAAATAGAAATGAGAGACGTCTAATGCCGCAAAAACTTGAAACTGTTCTGAAACATGTCGAAGACATTGGCAATGATGTCAATAGACAACTGATTCATGAATATCATAATTATTTAGTCTCTAGAGATACCAGCATAAGCATTACCAAGTATCAAAATGACAAAAGATAACAGTCAATACTACATTAATAAAAATACAATGATATTAGAACATTTTCGCTTTCGTCACTTTTTTATTAGAAGAACAAAGAAAGTCATTAATATCAAACATATTTATAAAAATATACCCCTTTAGTTATAATGAGATTTCACTTTGTTACATCTAATATAATATTAACAAAAATTATGATTATGATAATTATTGTGCTAATAATATTAAATACTAATAATATAGCTTTTTCTACTCCTCAACCTAATGCTGATTCTCTAATTTTTGAAGATTCTGAAATAGGAGTAAAGTTTGAATATCCTAACGATTGGGTTAGACAAGACTCTTTTCTTTATGGTCCTGATTCTGAATGTTCATCATTACCATGTAA
>DASVEV010000317.1:0-4681 GCA_036380415.1 Nitrososphaeraceae archaeon | reverse complement strand
TTATAATATTTCACCATTTATAGAAGGTGTTACATGGAACAAAGAAAATTGCTATAAAATTTTGAAAAATTCAGGGATTAATACTCATAAGAATGGCAAATTGAGAACTTTTGCAGAAATATCTGAAGAAGAAAAAAATATCATTTTAGATGCAATCACTAAATTCATTTTTCTATCAAGTAGAAATAATAGTAACAAAGAGATTATTGAGAATATTTCCGATGAGCTAGTAAATCAATTATACGAATTTGTAAAAGAAGACAATAATAGTATATTACATGATGGAAGGGAATTTGCGTTTGTGATCAACGCTTGTATAAGAAATATGAAGTCTAAATTAGCAATTGGAATATGCTTGGGAGAAAGAAACAATACATTGATAGAGACTGAACAATTAACTAATAGTTATAAAGCTAATATTGTTAACTCATTAGAAAAAATATTTAAAGAGAAATGGCGTTTGATTGATAATGGTTTATTTGTATTTATTAATGGGGAGGGTCTTTTAACGGATGACAATGTAAAAGAAATTGTTGAAATTTTAAGTGAATCAATAACTTTTAGAAAAAAATGGTTTTTTTTAAGAACCTTATCAAATGATAATAATTATAAATTTTATAGTATAAAAGGTAATAATTGTGATTTAAAATTTGATATTGATTCCATTTTAAAACAATCCTCAGATATTATATCTCAAGCCGATAGAAATATTTCTAATATATATACACTAAAAGTATCTTATTCAAAAATTGAAGAATTCACATCTATTATAAGAAAAGGAATTTCACAATATGAAAGAGAATCATCATAATTGTAGAATATCAGTTAATATTGAAATAGAGTTTGCAAAAGTAAAGGAAAGAGATGCCATTTTGAATACTTTATTGCCTGATAACATCAATTTTCCCGATGAACTTTCTATGGAAATGTCAGTAAATAATAATTCGTTGATAATTAATACATCTTCTACTAAAATTGATACCATGATAAATACCATAAATGAGATTCTACATCACATTTCTCTTGCTACAAAAGTGATAAAGCATGATTGATCCAAAAAATCTACGAGATAATTTAGACAAAATTATAGATATGTTAGATAAGAGAAATGTAAAATTTCCTTTAAATGATTTAATAAACTTAGATAAAAAACGTCGAGAATTAATAGCAAGCTTACAATTAGAGAGACACAAAAAAAATAATATCGCTAATAATATAGCGGTGAAAAAAAGGGAAAATGAAGATATTTCAACTTCTATTAAGCAAATGGAAGAGACAGGGAAGAGAATTAAATTACTGGAAGAAAAAATCTCTGGTAATAATTCAAAATTTTATAGTTTGATGATGTTGCTTCCAAACTATGTACATGATTCTGTTCCAGTTGGAAAAGACCAAACAAACAATGTCATAATTAGAAGTCATGGAACAATCAAAAAATTTGATTATACAATAAGGAACCATATTGATATTGGAGAAGGCCTCGACTTAATTGATATTGAAAAAGCTGCAAAGATATCAGGATCACGATTTTATTTTTTAAAAAATGATTTAGTAAAACTAAATCATGCAATAATAAGTTTCGCTCTTGACTTTATTTATGAGAAAGGATATACATTGTTACAACCACCATATATGATCAGAAAAAATGCAATGGAAGGAGCAGTAATTTTAGAAGATTTTAAAGATGTAATATATAAAATTCAAGATGAAGATCTCTTTCTGATCGGAACTTCTGAGCATGCTATGGCTGCAATGCACATGGATGAAATATTAGAAGGTTCTAAATTACCTCTAAGATATGCAGGATTTAGTCCATGTTTTAGGAAAGAAGCAGGAGCTCATGGAAAAGATATGAAAGGTATTTTCCGGGTTCACCATTTTGATAAGGTAGAACAATTTGTCTATTCTAGACCAGAGAATTCTTGGCAAGAACATGAAAGAATGCTAAATATTGCAGAGGAATTTTATAAAAAACTCGGAATACCATACAGAGTAGTTCTATTATGTTCTGCTGATTTAGGCAAAATATCATCTAAGACATACGATATTGAAGCATGGATACCAGCACAGAAAAATTATAGAGAGATAGTTTCATGTTCAAATTGCATTGATTATCAGGCTCGAAGATTAAGAATAAGGTTTAGAGATAAATCAAATGAAGAGACTAAATTAGTTTATACATTAAATAGCACACTGGTAGCAATTCAAAGAACGCTAGTAGCAATTTTAGAAAACTATCAGACAACTAATGGAGTAATGATTCCAGAGATTTTGCAAAGCTATATGGGAGGAACTCAAGAAATTAAATCAAAATAAATCATCTATATGTGTGTATTTATCTTAAGATAAGTACAATAATAAAGACATATTAAAATTATCTTATGAAGATAAATAAAAATCAAGAATAATGAGTTATATTTAACTAATCTAAATAGACAAAACATTTAATTGATTTTTTATCTTTTTAGAGAAATCATATAATTCGTCTTCTTTTGCAATATACCGGGTAGGCCATTTCCCATAAGAATTATCATTTTTAAATCTGGGAATAATATGAACATGTACATGAGGAATAATCTGATTTGCTGATTTTCCATTATTTTGTCCTATATTAAATCCATCTGCAGAAACTGCTGAAACTACTGCTTTAGCTATAATACTAACAAGAGAGTATAATTTCCCTACCTCTTCGTGAGGCATGGAAAGTAAATTATCATAATGTTTTTTTGGAATCACCAAGGTATGTCCATTACTAATTGGATATTTATCCATCAATACTAAAAAATGATTGTTATCATAAACCGTTATTCCTTCACTAGTTCCATTGATTATTGAACAGAAAATACAATGATAATTATCAGTATTGTTAATCATAATAACTTTTTCTATCATTACTAATATTACTTTTATTTCTTGGTATTCTGAATACAGATTTAGATAAGTATAAAAAATTATAGCCAATTTTAAATATAGCTATTTCCTCCTATCTCTTACATAATGGCAGAAACTATTGAGATAGAGAATTTTAATGTACTTTTCTCATTTGATTGTCCTAAATGCGAATACCATAATGATGAAATATCTGTTGCTGATTTGACTAATGGGAGTGTGGAGTGTGGAATGTGTGAAACTATCTTTAAGATTGAAGGGATTGATACATTAAAAATTACCGCTACTATAGAATAAACAATATTTATGCTCTGTCTTATATAATTCTGGAGGAAAGACTCTTAAAATAATACTTTTGTATTCTTATTTTAATGGAATTACCCAGTAGAAAAACTCTTGAAGGACCATCTAGGGCACCTCACAGAGCTATGTATAAAGCAATGGGATTAAAAGACAAAGATTTGGATAAACCTATTATTGGTATATCTTCTACTTGCAATGAGGCTACACCATGTAACATACATTTAGGTAAACTTGCACAATTTGCAAAGAAGGGAGCATGTGATGGGAATTGTACTCCAAGAGAGTTTACTGCTATTGCAGTATCTGATGGTATAGCTATGGGACACGAGGGTATGAAAGCATCGTTAGTTAGTAGAGAAATAATAGCAGACTCGATCGAAATTATGATGAGAGCACATCAATATGATGGGTTAGTGGGAATTGCAGGTTGTGACAAGAGTTTGCCAGGTACATTAATTGGCATGGCTCGATTAAATTTACCTTCAATTTTTGTTTACGGAGGGACAATAATGCCTGGAAATTGGCACAATAAAGATGTAACAATCCAAGACGTTTATGAGGCTGTTGGTTCGTTTGAGGCGGGCAAAATCAGTATAGAAGAACTAATTCAACTGGAAAATGTTGCTTGTCCATCTGCTGGTTCTTGTGGTGGGATGTATACTGCAAATACTATGGCATCTATTAGCGAAGCTTTAGGGATGTCGTTGCCTGGTAGTGCTTCTCCTCCAGCAGAGAGCGAAAAGAGAAATGAAATGTGTTATGAAACAGGAAAGACTATTGCAACTCTCATAGAAAATGATCTTAGTCCGAAAGACATAATGACTTTCGAAGCATTTGAAAATGCAATAACTATTGCAAATGCATTAGGAGGATCGACGAATGCAGTATTACATCTATTAGCAATAGCTAAAGAAATAGGTGTAAAATTAATTTTAAAGGATTTCGAGCGAATACGAAAACGTACTCCTCATATTGTGAATATGAGACCTGGAGGATTATATGTTATGTTAGATTTGGACAAAATTGGTGGGGTGCCAATTGTATTAAAAACACTATTAAAAAATGGGCTCATAAATGGAAAGACATTAACAGTTACTGGCAAAACAATGGAACAAAACTTGGAGTCATTCCACTTAAATTCAAATGTTGATGAAAAAATTTTGAGTCCTTATGAAAATCCCATTGAGAAAGAAGGAACAATAAAGATTTTAAAGGGATCTCTAGCGCCACAAGGTGCTGTAGTAAAGATTGCCGGAATGAAGTTAACCAAGTTTGTAGGTAAAGCAAAAGTATTTGAAACTGAAGAGAATGCATTTAGGGCAATATCAAAAAATAGAATTGTTGAAGGTGATGTAGTAGTAATAAGATATGAAGGTCCTAAGGGTGGCCCCGGTATGAGAGAAATGCTAGCTGTTACTGCAGCATTAGTAGGACAGGGCCTTGGAGAAAAAGTATCTATGGTAACTGATGGAAGATTCTCAGGTGCAAC
>DASVEV010000316.1:0-2074 GCA_036380415.1 Nitrososphaeraceae archaeon | reverse complement strand
ACAACTGCTGAGGATTTATTAGCCATAGTCTCACCCAAAGAATTAGTTGCATTATCTACAACTGCTGTTGATTGATTAGCCATAGTCTCACCCATAGATTTAGTTGAACTCGTTATATTTCCACTTGTGCCGTTCCCGTTAATCTGTGCGTCTATTGAAGAAAAACTCAAGACTATAGTAATTGCTACTACGCTGTATAAAACAAAAAGAGGCTTTATATCCATTACAATTTTAACATAAACTACATATATTAACCTTTTAATTTTAAAAGATTTAAATTAAGTTCTAATATAAAAGGGCTAAATAACTAACTAACTCTTTGATATTTATCTACATGGTTTATAACTATTACAATTTAATGGATATTATTACTTATTTAACGAGGCATATCTTAACTATATCACAATTATTCTATATAATAAAATCATTTTTTTTAGGTAGCTCAAATATAAACTTTTATATGTATACTAACTATAGACATGTAACTTCTTTTAATAATAAATCACTATGCTGTCTTTACTTAATTTATTATTATATCCCATACATAGTATAAAAACTAAATAGGTTAATAAAATAGACAGTTTATTCTATAAATCCTCACAAAAATTACTGATTTATAAAGTATAATTTAATAAGGATAAAACATTAAAATCTATATTTTATAATGACTATTAAAATTTGTTAACCATTTTCTTAATATAATTTAATACGATTATTTTACAATGTATTAATTTGTTGAAAAAATAATTCAATTAACTGAACGACTTCTTTGGTATGAGTTATCTGAAGCATATGGGGTGCATTTTGTATTGATGTAGTAACAGTTTGAGGCAGCCAGTAATTGAGTAGTTCTTCTCTCTCTTTACTTATTTTTCTGGTCTTTTGTATTCCTCTTATATGTAAAACTGGCACATCAACTAAATCTTTAGTTTGTGTTTTTGTAAATCTCCATGATCTCATAGCTGGAATTTCTTCATGAAAAAATGTTTTCGCATCTGCAACTGCTAATTCAAATGAATTTGAAGGCAAAACATTTGCTATTATCTCTTTGTAATTAGTTCCTATTGCTGTTTTCATAAAAATATCTATAGCTTCATTTTTTTGTCCTTTATCATACATTTGAATTATTGGTTGAAAATCCTGTATTACTTGCTCGTTCGTAGATTCATTATATCCCGTAATTGCAGGTTCAAGAAGAATTAAAGATTTTATATAATCTGGATAAGTAGACGCCAATTGTAAAGCTATGGTTCCTCCTATAGAATGCCCTACTATATGAGCTTTCTCAATATCAAGAAAATCCAATATTCCTCTGCAATCTTCCACATGCTGTAGTATATCTGTATGATCATTTTTTTTGTTAATGCTTTTACCATATCCGCATCGATGGTAATGCAATATATTATAACTTTTAGTTAAAGTATCAGAAAATGTTACCAATGGAATATTTGCATCAGCTATAATACCTCCGTGAATAAGGACAATATTATTTCTGATCCCATTGATATTAATTACAGATTCCTTATTAAATGATTGGAAGATACTGTATTCTAATTCTGAATTATCAAGCACTATTTTTTTCATTATTGTTTAGTAGATATTAACAATAGTGTGAAATAAATATTTGAATTGGATTAATAACATTACAAAAAATTATAATACCATTGTTTTATGACGACTTTAATTATTGATATTTATTTTGAAATATTGCAGTAATTTGTAACTTTATTTCAAAACAAATTGCAGGTAAGCTAACATAAATTGAGAATAGAAATATTATTATTTTTGTTGTTATTCTCTTTTTTTCTTACCTTTTTTATTTGATGAAAATTGCTTATAGAAGCCCTCTTTCTTTTCTGTGTTAAATGGTTTATCTCTGTTAAATGGTGGCCTGTCTCTGTCTCTGTTAAATGGTGGCCTGTCTCTGTCCCTGTTAAATGGTGGCTTATCTCTGTCCCTGTTAAATGGTGGCCTGTCTCTGTCCCTGTTAAATGGTGGCTTATCTCTGTTAAATGGTTTATCTCTGTTAAATGGTGGCCTGTCTCTGTCTCTGTTAAATGGTGGCCTGTCTCTG
>DASVEV010000315.1:0-2595 GCA_036380415.1 Nitrososphaeraceae archaeon | reverse complement strand
CCTTGGAATGTTATCTCATTCATTTTATTTTTAATTCTTTCTACTTTTTTATCGTCAACCTCTCCAAAGAAAAACAGGGTAAAATGCAGATTTTCTGGGTCAATAGCCTTGATGGTTCCATCAAGACTAGGAAGAGAATTTAGTATCATTTGCTGTATGTTTCCTATTTTTTCTTTATTGTTACAGTCTACAGCAATAAACGTTCTCATATTAAAAACTGATCAATCAAAAACATATATTCATATCTTTAAAATATTATTCTAATTTGCTATTATCGCTACCATTTTCTTCTTTGCTATTATAAATGAGTGAAAAGCCCACTATAATAATTCCGTAAATTTTGTATCTATTGGCATGTCTAATAGAGAATATTATATTGCAGAGGAAATATTTCTATTATAGTATAAAATGAATCAAATCAGTACTTTAACTGATAAAAAGCGGAGTCGTGCAGCCTATTTGGTACAATGTTAGAATATTAAGATATTCTTCATGATAAAAAAGATCATAATATAATATTAGAATATTTTTCCAGTAGAAACATAGGGGATCACATAAGTTAGTCAATTATTTGTGATTCTTTAATTTAATTAATTTGACTATTTCCCATTCTTTCTGATTAGTTATGCAATGTTATTTTAAGTAATAATATTATGCTTTGTTATCATTAGATGGTAATAATAATTAATTTATTTTCTTATATAAAAATATACTCTGTTTTCTTGACGGATTATAAGAGTAATTTTCCTGTATTGTCAATAACTATTGTTTCTATGTCTTACAATCTGATGTAGTACTATTTCATTACTAAGTCTAAATCTATAACTGGTAACAGAGTTAACAATTTATCAATGCAAAAGTATATTTAACTTGCTAGTAATTTATTAAAATTTACAAATTTCCATAACTTGATCCAATATTTATATTCTATTAAACAACTTCGTTTAATGAGAAACTAATCTCTTCAGTCTTTGGTTATTCTTTAAATTATGTTATTATTTGTTCTCTTTTTAGGTCAGAACTCTTTTAAAAATAATTTATCAATTTCGTCTATCGAATGAATATCAATTCTCCTATGTCTATTTTTCAGAATATTTTGTGCCATTATTTACATGAATGTACCATTCTCTTTCTTCTTTTCAGTTTTATCATCTTTACTACCACTTTGATCAAATGTGACTAATCTTACCTTATTATAATTACTAAAACTTCTAAAGTGTCATAATATAATAAATTAATGATAATATAAAGGAAGTCTATCCGATTCACTTTTTTTTATGTTTCTACGATATTCAAGTCTCTTCTCACTTAACTCTTAAAAATTTTTGAATCTTTTGCCTTCCTATGTCTAACGAACCCATAATTTGGATTTAATACTCTTTTCTCTCTGTATTTTAAATATGAAAATGCCTTATGTAGTTGTGTAATTCTTTCAGATAAGTAGAGAAAATAGAAAATTTTTTTTGTTTTTAATAGGAATTTCTAAGAATTAGTGTAAGACTAAGAATCTAGCATATTGTACAATAAACCCTAGTTATTAGTAAAACTAACAAGACGTGGATAATTAATATAAAACAAGAATGTTAATCATGAAACTTGCCATTACCTTAATTTATTGAGTATCTCACACTGTATAATTTTTGTTGATACTATAAATTTAAATTTAATAATTTATCACTTCTCATTGAGTATTATGTGGAAAGTAATGATGCCTAAGAAGATAGCTTTTGGAAAGGATGCTGCAAAAGAATTTGAATATCCAAAAAAATCTTTAATAATTACTACAACAACGCCAGAAATTTATAACAAATGGATTGAGTATATGGGAATCACAGATTATGAACTTTATGATAAAGCAACTCCTGACCCGGCTATAGAAACAGTAGAACAGATTAAGAAAGCATTTGAAGGAAGAGATATTTCTGCATATATCGGTTTAGGTGGAGGTAGTTCAATGGATTTATGTAAATATCTAAGTAAATTGACGGGTATTCCTAAAATACTTATCCCAACAACCTTTGGAACAGGAGCAGAAATGACAACATATGCCGTTATCAGTTTTGAGCATAAGAAAAAATTGTTACAGGATGAAGCTTTTTTGGCTGATGCAGCTATTGTTGATCCATATTTTTTGCCAGGTACGCCATTTAACATAATGAGGAATTCTGCCTGTGATGCAGCTGCTCAAGCATCAGAAGGGTATGATAGTAAACTTAGTAATCCCTTTACTAAATTATTTTGTAAAGAAGCTTTTGATATTTTGGAAGATGCTATCATAAACGATAAACCTGATTTGCTTCCCTATGGTGCAATGTTGTCAGGAATTGGATTTGGAAATTCCTCTACCACTTTAGGACATGCTCTTTCTTATGTATTTTCCAATGAAGGTGTTCCTCACGGCTACTCATTATCATCTTGTACAACCGTAGCACATAAATTCAATGAATCAATTTTTTATGAAAGGTTTAAGAAGATATGTCAAAAATTGAAGTTTGAACCACTGAAATTGAAACAGCCATTAGAGGAAGCAGCAGATGTAATAATGCCTGACAGAGGACATTTAGACAACAATCCTAGAGAAGTAACCAGAGATGA
>DASVEV010000314.1:0-15626 GCA_036380415.1 Nitrososphaeraceae archaeon | reverse complement strand
GAGGCTTTAGAAATGAGCGGTTATGATGTTTCTAGTTTTACTGATCCTTCATTGGCCTATCAACACATCAAGGAAAACCCGAATAAATATTCATTAGTAATTACTGATGACAAAATGCCTGACATGAATGGCTTATTACTTGGTACTAAACTCTTAGAAATAAATCCAAAACTAAATGTAATCATAATGAGTGATTTCGGTGACTTGAAATGTAATTATAAATTTAATCTTCTTAAAAAACGTGTATCAATATTTAAATTAATTAGTGCAGTGAATGAAAGTATATCAAAATCTATTTCACATGATGATAAAATCTAAATAGAATTTTTATTCATTATAATTATTTATTATATTTATTATATTATGATTAAAAAATAGAAGTAATACAACGATTTTATCCATTATCTCAACCTCTCTACAGTATTCGAGACTTACATCCCTCCTTCTGTATCAATAGATGTACTACAAAGTATAAAATAGGTTGATTCAATTTAATAGTAACGGGCACAACCATTTATTAATCAAAAAAAGGTTAATGAAAATGATTATTGTTAAATTATAAATTATAAATTATAAATTATAAATATGACTGATGTAATGAAGAATCAAATCTATCTATCATACTAAAAATCATTATATTATTTTACTAGTATCATAATAAGTTAAAGTTCTCTATCATTGGTAAAATTATAATATTTTTAATATTGTGATAATAGTAGGGAGAATAGACAAACGTCAATAATATTGCAAGTATTACAATTATCATTAAGAACATCGCAATATAAAAAATAAAGTTATCATAGCCATGAATTAAGATCATAATAATAATATATACGTTAAACAAAGATTTCAGGTTTGCTATACAAAAAATAGTAAATGTATATATCTATCGAATAATTAAAATCTTCATTCTCCGTCATGTTTTATCTCCTTGATTTGTCATGAATAATATCCGACGGTTTTTGACAGCTCTTTCAAACCGACTAAGACTTTACAGAACCGCGAATAATGATATTAATAGATTTGAAGAGAATGTAAAAATCATCAATTATAAATTCTAAAGAAGATTGTTAAGAATAGTATGATAACTGGATAGACTAAGAATATAATATATGTGAAGATCAATTACTAACAAATCTTTTTAATCTAACAACTAAATGTCATTACATTAATTGAATTGAAGACCTTTTTATTTCCAATGTCATTTCCAAAATCCATGCAATCTAAAGTATTCGAGTACAAATATCATTGGAATTCATTTCATAAAAAAAGAAATATTATTTTTAAATTGTATATCAGTTATTAATTAAGAAAACAAAATAATAATAGTATGCATAATCTTCATGATAATAAAAATAATCAAATAAGGTATCGAAAAAGGAATATGCCACAAAGAGTGTTACAATCATCAACATCAGATATATCAAAACAACAAATGGTATCTATTCAGGTTCCACCTAATAGAAGAAGCGAGATCGAACAATTTTTAAAATTGTTTGGATATAATTCTGAGAAAACTATACTTCAAGTACATTTAATTGGCTTTTTTAGAAAAAAAAATTTAAATCAAAGAGAAATAGAACAAAAATCAAAATCAGTAAGGAGATATGGAGGAACCTCCTTTATAGTAGTTGGAAGAACATATGATCCTGCAATTATAGAAAACGTAATTAGACCAAAAAGTAAAGATCCTTTAGAATCAAGTCCTGGATATATAGGATATCTCTGGAAGGGTAAAAACCTACAAAATATATCACCTCATGAATTAATTCCGCTAGATTTTACTCCTGTACATTTACCATATCCTGATGATTGGAAAAAGATGTTTGCAACCAAAGGATTCTTAATAGCAATGCACGTTCCTACGTCATTTGTAAAAGATAAAAATAAGCTTACAAGAACACTTTATCGTATTGCAAAAAATGGGCTTGATATAAGAAAAGAATGGAATTTCCTTAATGATATCAATAATTTAGGTTATAATAGTCACATCTAATAAAAAGTTAATCTTTAAATTCTGCATCAGATCTCAATTACATTTCATACTCTCAAAGATCTCCTAGTCCATATAGCATAAATAGAGATTCTTCTTTAATTTACATTTTTTATTGATATTATATTATAGACTATGCCTGATAATGAGAATTCAAAGCTCATTAAGTCACGTATTAATACAGGAATAACCATCTTATTGAATTGAATTGAATTAAATTTAATCCATAGTATTATTTCACAGGCATTCATACAATAAAAGTCATTGATAAAAGCTACTTATATTCTTCTTTTACTTCATTCCTATATTTCTGAAGAAGTTTCCGTAGTTTAGGATCAATAACAAAATTGCAATATGGATCATCTTTATGTTTTTCATAGTAATCTTTATGATAATTCTCCGCAGAATAAAAATTCTTAAAAGGAGTAATTTCTGTCACAATTGGATCTTTGTAAATATCTTCTATTTCTAGGTCTCTTTTTGATTTCTCTGCAATCTCCTTTTGTTTTTCATCATGATAAAAGATTGCAGAACGGTATTGAGTGCCAATATCATTACCTTGTCTATTGAGCGTTGTCGGATCGTGGGTATGCCAGAAAATATCAAGAATTTTTTCAAAAGGTATAACTTTGGGATCAAATTCTATTTGAATTGATTCTGCATGACCAGATTTTCCAGTGCATACTTGGTCATAAGAAGGATTTTTTAATGTTCCTCCACTGTATCCAGGAAGAATATATTTGACACCTTTAATTTTTTTGAAGATTGCTTCTGTACACCAGAAACATCCATTTGCAAGTGTTGTTATTTCAGTAGTAGTAGTATTATTATTATTCATTTATTTTGGTAACTCCTTGTCCTTTGGGATAAAACGGATAGATAATGAATTGACACATTCTCGTGTATTTTTGTCTGTCAAGTGCTCTCCAAGAAATTCATGTCCTAAATGCGCATGGCAATTTGCACATTCTATTTCGGTCCTTATTCCATCAGGGTCGGAAACCTGCTTTATTGCATTGGGAAAATATTCATCAAAGCTTGGCCATCCACATCCAGAATCAAATTTGCTTTTTGATGAAAATAGAGGCATATTACACCTTCGACAGATAAATGTTCCATCTTCGTAAAAATTGTCATACTCTCCAGTAAAAGGAGGTTCCGTTGCTTTTTTTATAATGACTCGTTCTTCTTCTGGGTTTAGTTTATTGTAATTCATACTATTAACTTTCATCAACAGATTTTTGAATCTTCTGATTTTCGTATAATATTTTGTAATATAGTCCTTATCAATTGAATAATCTAATTGCTTATTTATAAAAATTGAATGCAGAACATATACGTTGATATATTGCATGGCCCGTCATAGCTAGGAAATAGTAATAATGCAACAAATTATCCATTGTTAAATAAAGAATGTAGAATTTAATTAGTATCCATCAATTCTATAAGCCAATTATAATCTATTTTTTCCTTCTCATTAAACTTTTGAAAAGTTGCTTTACATTCTTGTATAATGTCTGAATATTCTACAGTTATTCCTAATTCAGACAGATTTTTATTGAAACTATCAATATGGCAATTCAAAGAATCTTTACTTTTGATTGAAACTATTCCTGGGTTTATATTTGGTCCACCTCTAAAGATTAAATTTTTGAAAAAACCTGGCGAAGTTTCATTGAACATATTTTTTAGATGTATAACAGCCATGTTACCATTTTCTGGAAATATCTCTTCCAATAAATTTAAACCTTTTTTTAAGAAATTTAATGAATATTCAAAAACCAAATTATTACCATCTTGTGTTTTTCGAAGACTAAGCCCATGTAACAATAAAATTAATTTTTCAATCGCACATTGGTTTTTAAGTAATTCAGGAGAAAATTGTGATAATGATTTTTTAAAAAAATCAACTGACCATCTTTCATCTTTTAATTCTTCATTTAATGACCTAGCCCAAGAGTCTAAATTGAACTGTATAACTTTTGGAATAGGTTCAATATATAGTGGTTTTTTTAATTCTGTTATACTAGTCTCCTTTTTATCTTTAGTATCCGATAATATAGTGTAAATTTCGTTAATTTCATCTGCTATATCATTTGGTTTATCGCGAATTTCTTCATTTTTTACTCTATGTACAGTATAACCCATATTTTCTAATGCTCTCTGCCGTATCCTATCTAATGTTTTTCTATGCTCTTTAGCATGAACCTTCCCGTCTACTTCGATAATAAGATTTTTCCAATTATCAAATCTGGTGTAAAATAGTCGCAACTTGTATACCAAATAATTTTACTGTGATAAAAGGGAATTTTTTTAGATTTCAATATATTTCTCAACTTCAATTCAGATGTTGTAGTCTTCGGCGGCTTGTAATAATTGTCCATTAATTATTTCATGATGTATAATGCTCTTTAAAAAGAGTACTACAGATTTTATTTATCTTTTTGCATTTACAAATTAACTTGTTATTTTAGATTGACTAGACTTAACTTTATGAACTTTCAGCTGATAAATTCTATTAACAAATACTTTATTACTTTCGATTGTTTGTATTTTTATATTGACAAAAGAATTTAGTTTTACCCTTTGAGATCGTAGAATCTAAAAAAGTGATAAAAATAAAATTTCTGCAGGCTTAAAAAAAGTAGAAATTTTTGTTAGTCCAGAACAAGTTGATGAAGTAATATCAAAAGTAGAGGATTTAAAATTAGAGGCAAAATTGTATGACTCTCATGGTTATGGACAGTCCAAACAAAAAATAAGATCTGGGAAAGCAGGGGGACAAAGTGCAGTAGTATCTTCAAATCGTAAAACTATAGTTACAGTAACAGAGTCAGATATTTTAGAAAATTTAATGAAAAAGCTCAAGCATATAAATGACAAGAGTGAAAAAAAGATTGGTGTAATCTCCATTCAATCAGTTGATGCTTTAGTCCATCTATAACATGATTCTTACTCCAGTTTTTTCTCGCTGAAAATATTTTTGAAAAAATCGTAATTTGACTTAAAAGTATATAGAATTCAGATTATTTTAAACTCTTAAATACAAGAATAGATTCAAATCCCGTCACGTCCTTCAACTAAGCATTATTCCTCAAAAGATTTATTCCTTAAATTCCACATATAGCATTACTTTATACTATTATAGGTACAAAAGTCTAAATTGCATCTCATCCCAATTTATTATATTTTATAAATAATGATCATGAGGTTTCATTATAAAGATATTTTAGATTCCCATTTTTCACACCATTTATTAAGACTCTGTAAAATTAGTTCAAGATCTTTTGTTTTGGTTGTTAATGTGTATTCAACTTTTAGTGGAATTTCTGGATATATTTTTTTTGTAATTAAACCTTCTTGTTCAAGTTCTGATAATCTATCAGATAAAACTGTACTGCTAATTCCTTTAAGGCTTCTTTTTAATTCATTAAATCTAACTACCTTTTTAATACTTAAATTTTTTAATATTAGTAATGACCATCTTCTACCTAGAACATCCCAAATATCTAATATATCACATTTTTCTTCCAAAGTTTTAGTTTCAGATCTAGAATTAAATTTTTTATTAGATACTTTCACCAACATACTAAATTAAATGATATTATAGTAATAAATATTAAAACAATAGGACTAATTACACTTATCCGATCTAAAAGCAATAATTATATATTTCAATTTTTTGCATAACCAAGGTCTTAATAATTTAGTCAAAAGAGGCATTATTAAACAAGTCCTTAACAGAACTGTTATTGTAATACCGATAAAAAGTCTTAGGTGAAAAGGAATTGATAACATTTCTGTTAAAGTATGTATTTGAGGAACTAAAGTGGTTAGTAGAAGATCGTATAGTACTATAGCATCTTCTGCTTTCGATCATATTGAAAGAAACTGGGAAAAGAAGGTGTCATGGATTTACTATGTGAAAGACAAGCCCAGCTCTTTTTGCAATATAACCAAGTCTTAATAGTTTAGAATTTGACGATAAGATAAAAGAATTGGCAAAGATCCGTGATGAAGAGGGGTATATGACAGAATCAAAAAAAATGAATAAAAAATTAAAGAAATGGAACATATGAATTACTTGAATTTAATTGTCCAATTTGCAGGTAGCAAAAAAACATTGGAAAGCATGTACAGTAGAGACAGAATTTTTTAAAAAAATTCTTGATGGAGAAATAGAAACTACCCATACTGCCGCGAAAGGAGATGCTATTTGTTGATTTATAATAAAACCAAATAAACAAGGATTTTTGTAAATATAAAAAATAACTTATTATTAAATTGTAATAGCATGAACATACAAATGTAAACATAGTAACCACTATTAGTAAAATATTTTTTGAAGAATAAATTTTTATTATATTATATTTTTATAATTTGTAAACCTTTAGACTTATAAAATATAGAAGATAATAAATTAATGTGATACTAAATAAAAATATTAATGTTCTAGGAGTTGCTTCTAGTATGCGAAAAGAATCCACTAGTACTAGAGCATTAAAATTAACACTTGATATAGTAAAGACAAATTATGGTGCAGAAATTAAAATTTTGGATTTAAGACAAACAATACTACCATTTTTGTATTATCAAGAACATGATAAAAAAACCGAAATATTAATAGCCGAAAAAATGGTAAAGTGGGCTGATGCTTTTATTCTTTCCACGCCCGATTATCATGGTTCTATGGCTGGTTCTATGAAAAATTTTCTAGATTACTTTTGGTCTGAATTCGCGGGAAAACTTTTTGGATATATTTGTTCTTCTCATGAAAAAGGATTGACAGTAATGGATCAGATGCGCACAGCAGTGAGACAATGTTATGGATGGAGTATGCCTTATGGCATCTCAATAAATGGAGAAAAAGACTTTAGAACAAATGGAAATATTAGAAACGAAACATTATTACAAAGGATACAAATGTTAGCTCGAGATATAGTAATATACGGTAAGTTACATCGAAATCAATTTCTTAATGATTTAAGTTCCCAAGAAATAAATACATTTGCCTCTCACTATAGACATTGATTTATAACTGATTTGTAATTAGATTCAGTTTTACATAGATTTTTTTGTGATTATTGCTGTATTTCCTATAGAACTATTAATTATTGGATCACCATCCATAACTATTTTAATTGTTCCAGCTAGGGGTTTACATAAATTCCTTATTATATTCTAATAAACAATGACATAGGTAGATATATTTAGGCTCCTCAAATGAAAAACATTAGACTTGTATTAACTTTTATTTAGCTAGCAATCTTTGGAATAGGTAAATTGGTAAAATCTTATTACTGAAATCGTAGGAATTTTATAACTATTTTCTTGATAATAAGTATCATTTATAATTTACTAATTCGCATTTTTTTTTATTTTGTATTTCAAAATTCTGCCAAAAACCGTTGACTATCTTTCTCCTTAGTTCCTACAAATAACTGGACAAAAACTACACATTTAAATTTAAATAGTTAATATTTTGCATTTACTAATAAATGAAATAATAAAGATTGATACCATGTAATTAGAGAAATCTTATTTATCTTAACAAACTAAACTTTATTTATCTTTATAAAAAATAAAGTAATAATTGGGCATAATAGTTTAGTGAATTACCATAGCCAAATAGGATTTACTCTATAGGCTATGGTGTGATTAAGACTGTTTCCTTGAAAGAATTGTTTTTGTAAAATTATATTTTAAATATATTATTTAATATTGATGAAAATATTATCCTAATTATAGTTATTGATATATTATTGTTAAAAATAGATGTTTAGATACAAAAATTATTCATTTATCTCAACATCTTTTCCAGTGTATGAGGAAGTTTTCTTTGCTCATAACCAATTTCAATTATATATCCTCCATTTATAACAGAATCTTCCTGTATCACATATAGAATTTATTTACGAACCGATTATCATTTGTGAAGAAAGGACCTACACTTTGGTTTAGAAGACTATCGGGAAATGTATCCAACTATCGAAAAAGAAAGTAATCAGAAATAATCATAGATTAAGTTACTTATAACTATCACATATCATTTACATTTCAGTTATACCTTCATCTTTATAGAACATCATCTTTTTTTGTTTGTTTATTCTTATTCATCTTCTCTATGACTTGTTATTTTTGTAATATGAGGTATACGAGGCACTACTACAGCAAATATGACTGCTGCTAACGCTATGATATAAAAATTAAATCCTATAGCCATTCCTATAGCTGCAGAAAACCAAACACTTGCTGCAGTAGTTAAGTTTGTAATTTTTTTATCTATCTCTCCCTTAAGAATCATTCCAGCACCTAAAAACCCTATTCCACTTACTATCTGCGCTGCTATGCGTGAAGTTGAATTAGGATCAACAGCAGCAGAGAGATATGTAAACAACATAGCACCACCGATTACCAAAGAATTTGTACTAATACCAGCGGGTTTACCTCTGGACTCTCTTTCTGCTCCTATAACGAATCCAGCAGCAAGGGCAAAAATGATGTCTATTAGAAACTCAAGTTGTAGACCTATCTGCCAATTCTCTAACATTTTAATTGGGATATACAGTATTATCTATAAATCCTATTATTATTAACTTAAAATAAATCCTAACAACATAACATATGAATTTGTAAATATATTTAAAAATTGATTGATTGAGTGGATTCTAAAATATATAGTAATTAACCCTTAACAAATCCCTTATTTCTTTCTACTTGATCTTCTTCTGATTTTTGATATTCATACAGATCCTCAACTGTATTGAAAATTCTAAAACATTCTTTACAAATCAGGGTTTCACTACTAGATGTCATTATAGAATATTACATACTTTAACAAAATATTTAACTAAAATTATTTTATTATTAAAAGTGTTGAAGTCAAAGTCGATATGATGAATTAAAATTTGAGATAATTTTATCTTTGAGTTAATTAATAGCCATAGCCAGCAGAAGACCATCATGGAGTGAGTGAGTTATACTGGCTATGACTACCTTTGTATGCCTAAATAGTTTTGAGTATTATTTGTTACATTATAGAATATTTATGAATAGGTGAACCAAGTTCATCAATATCTTTAAAATTGCCCTAGCCCATTTAGATGAGCCAAATTGATAAAATACTAGGCCTGGAGATGGAATTTTTGGAGTTATATTAGGCAATAAAAAGGAATTTTTGGAGTTATATTAGGCAATAAAAAATTGGGTTCTGTTAACTTAATTGGTATAAGTTTTTGAAGGTTACTTTACTTTCCTTTTATACCCATTTATTTTACCAACAATCAGGTGATGCTAAAAAGCCATACTTTGTACAATATTCTGCTGTTGTCGAAGATTGACCGGTCACTACATCATGGACTACAATGAAAATCAACATACAAATAAAAAATATACTGAAACCGCTAAATACCCATTTTAATACCTTTTTAATAGAACTTTTTGTATCCATAACCGATAACATCATTAACTGAGATTGTATCTAGTTCTATATAATTATTATAAAACATTCTCCGAAATGAGAATGCATAGAATTTTAGTTCAATCAATAGTAATAAAACTCTTAAAATGTGGATATCTATTATTATTAATTAGTAGTTGTATTAGTGAATTTCTTTACTAAAATAATATTCTAGCAAATCTATATGCTTTGGAGATGATTTAGTAGTTTTCTAGAGTTCTGCCAAATCAGATTTATTCATCTACACAACAATATATCGATCAACCATGTCTATAGAAAGTCAGCATCTTTTCTAAGGTAAATAAGCAAACTTTTTACTACAAACTTTTTATACAAACTAACATAACTAACTATTTAATAATGGATTATAAAAATATAGGAAAGCAAATTATGAATATTGATCCAGATATCCGTTTTGTAACAATATTTGATATTAATGATAACATATTTCTTTTTTCTGAACATAGGCAGGGGGTAACAAATCTCCTAACAAAAGAAGAAAGCAAACATTCTCTTCAGATTGCACTCGGTGCATGGAAAATGCGACGTACACTCGAAAACAAGATCGGAAAAGGAAAGTTTGTTCTTGCTGAATATGAAAAGATAAAACGCATTACTATGCCTTTAGATAAGAATCATTTACTTTACATAACTACTGAGGCGGGATGTGATGCTCTCAGCCTAGTTGATAAAATTAAAAAATTATTGATCATAAATTGACTAGAGAATAATTAGTTAAATTAAGTATTAGATCAGCATTAATCACTATAGATATTATCCAGATAATATTCTATTTGAAAGCAAAATTATTACTAGATAAATTTAAATTATATTGCACAGAAATTATCCTTCTAGAACAATTCCTGTTTTGTTTAGATATAGTTAAATACTAGCAAAATGGAGTTAGACTATCTTATTTTCTTCTGCTTTCAAGTATATATCTATTTATTACAATTCTATAACATTCCAATATTTCAAGTTGATATACATTTTTATTGGTTTCCTCTATTCTCTTGCTACTTTTAATTCAAATTCTAATCTATGTATTCTTGAATTTAATATATGTTTTAAAGATTCGATAGGAATAACGTTTTTGCAAATATTTTAGAGAATTTAAAAAGGTTTAACAGTAGAGGAGAACAAGCGAATACGGATTTCATGGATAAAGAGATAGGTGTACGTGTATAAAATAGATAAACTAATTCATGATGCAGATGCTAAAGATCGGGATAAGTTGATATATAGAGCATAAATAAGATTGTGATAAGATTTTAGAAATTTAGGTTATTTGCGAACAAAGAAATACTAAAGAAATATGATTAACAAATAATAATTAAACTGAGAAATAATTTAGAAGAGAATTAAATTTTATTTGGGCTGATTTTTAATTACTTTCATAATATCATCAGTCATACATTCTAGATCCTCATCATCAAACATATCTTCTGTACCAATATGCCATTCAATCAATATATTTTTGATGTCTTCTTTAAGATCTGTACCGTTACTAGCAGACCTTGAAGATTTCATCATGTTATAAAATAATTAATTAAATTTAATCAATATCTCATTTTCTATTATTTCTCATTTAATTATCGTACATCTTATTGTTATGGTATATTAATTATTACTTAATTGAAAGAACTAAAAATAAAAAATAATTTAATCCTCACAACTATTCCTCATCAGTAAATATAAAAAAGAAGTATGTAGAAATTCTATTAGTATGTTGATGGATATATTCATAACGTTGGGATGTTTCGACTCAAAAGATTGTACTGGAGGAGGAGATTTGTCCAATATTGCGGCTACATATATAGGTATTATAATAGGAGCGGTAATCGGTGCCATAATTAGTTGGTGGATATACAATAGACAACAGAAAACTGCAGATGAACAAGAGAAAATACTAAAGCAGATAGAAGATTAGATAGAATGGTAAATAGACTCAATAAGAATAAACAAGAATGAAAATTAATATTAAGTATTTTACCTAATGTATCTCTAAAAAAAAGATATTGGTTTATGTATATAATAGTCTTCGAGGTGTTACAGAGAGATTAGAGCCAAAAAATTTGAAAAATGTGTAGAAAATTGAAAGACAAATCCGGAAAAAATTGTTAATACATGTTTGGTATGGAATTCTATTCTGAGTGAAAACCAAAAAAACAAAAGAGGAAAATAACAAGTCAAAATAATATAACCTATGTTCAAAGTCATTTATGATTAGAAATATGATGAATGGTCTTGCAATTAGTATTGGTATTATTATAGGAAACCAAGTAATTATTTCATTTATAATAGAACTTAAAGGTCATAGATTACTACATCTTTGTAACTATTTCAGATATCTTTATCAATCTCAAAAAGAACTATATAAATGCAATCTAAACAATATAATATGACAAGGGATTTTATAGACTACAATCCAGGAGATATTATTAAAAAAGAAGCAAGAGGTGTAGATGAAGCTGACCTTGGTGAAGTTCAAGAAATTTCAGGAGAGTACATAATTATTCAAAAAGGTAAGGTAGACAAAGACAAATTCTATATCCCTAAAAATTTGCTAGAGCGTTTTGATGGCGATATTGTCTATTTAAGAGTAACAGAAGAAGAAGTAAAACAATACAAAAAAGAATAACTTCTTACAAATTTAATTTTTTAGTTTAAGAAGAATCTTTTGTATAGTATCTCTTTAATAAAATTTTTGTTTATTTCTATAAATATAATCTTTCACTTCCGATCTGAAAAACTCAATAAATCTCCTCAGCAAATATCAAGGTTTTAAGATAAAGATATAATTAAAATTATGTTATAAAAAAATAATGTGGGTTCTACTCTCAAAGATAAAAATTTAATGATTGTTAATGTTTGACTGAATGAGAGATAGACGGTTTCAAACCTATTTTAGTCAATATCAAACTATTCTGCTATTATCTAAGACCACTAAGTGAGTCCTAGTTTCAAACCTATTTTAGTCAATATCAAACCCGTCTAAATTATGCTCATTATTATGAAATAATAAACAAATTTTATCGTGAATAGCTAATTCTTTATCTTGTATATAAACATCCACCACAATTTTGATTCAAATGATATTTGAAGTATCATAAAAATTATTTTAACATAGAAAGTTATTTTCCGGCAATTATATTCTTCTAAAACCCTTTGTTCCTCTTCCTTTATTTCTTTCTTACTATCGTTTTGGTTAACCAAGTCATTATATTTTTGGTTGAGTTCTATGATCTATTTGTGCTGTTCAATGGCATTATTTCTTATGAAATCCGCTACTGGGGTAGTAAATGATATTTGTAATAATAATGAATTATTCTTTTGCAATAATTGTATTAACGCAATAATAAAATCTTTATCTTGATCTTTTTCTTCTTTTTTAATTTCTTGTACTTGTATATTTAGTGTCTTTAATGCTCCATTTTTATATCTTTTGATATGTACTATAGAAATAGATTTGCCAAATTTTATCTTCAATGTATTGATATATAGAATTACAGTAATATTAGAAAAATAATATACTAAATTGTAATTAATATTTTCTCCATAAAATAAACCCATCTTTTTGAGTTATTGTGTCTATAGAATGAGATAAAAACTTATTTTTCATAAGAGTATTTCTATCTCCAACTACTATTGTTTTTCTCTTACTTCTTGAAAATGCAACACACGATCGTGGAATATTAACAAATCCTATAGCTTCTTGATAATTCGTCTTATTGTTAGATCGAACCATTGATATTATTGTAACTTCTGCTTCTTGACCTTGAAATTCATCAATTGTTCCAATTCTTATTCCATTGTATAGATAAAAATTACATAGTCTTTCTTGTTGTTTATATGGCGTTGTAACAATAATATCCTTAATTCCCATACTAATACATCCATCAACAATTTCTTTGATAATTGCAACTTCTCCTTTGTTTGTAAAATGCTTTTCTTCTTTACATTTTCCATCAGTATCAACAAATACAACATTTTTATCATGTTTAAGTACTCGATATAAGTTATCATTGATTCCATCGTAATTTTTATTGGCGATATCCGCGGTAGATATATTCATAACGGAAGAATCAGCTTCAAGTTTGTACTCATAATAAGGATTAATTAAATCTAAAATATCTTTGTTAAATCTATATTCTCTTTTAAGTAATGTAGTTTGAAAATGTTCAAGGATAGAGCCAAATAAGCTTTCAGTTACATAATCTTGGGACACTGGTGGTAGTTGTTTATCATCCCCAATGACTATAATTTTCCCATTATTATCTCTTAATGAGGAAAATAACATTCCCATTCTGTCAAGACCAACTAATCCTGCCTCATCCACTATAACTGCTCCAACTTTAATTATATTGCCAAGATCTTTAGCACTATAATCTGTACTTAATATTATTCTGGCGCTCTGAAAAAAATCTTTGGCTATTGTAATCTTATTATTATAGCAATTATTATTATTATTATCAGTACAGTTAGAATAGCCTGAACTATAATAATCCTCTACAATATTGTCAAAGGCATACTTAATAAGATGATTATATGTTCTATGTAGATTTGCAACGTTACCATATCTGATAACAAATCCAGTGGGTAGTTGAATTTTTTCCCGTTGTAGAAGAGAATCTATTTTTGATAAAATGCTATCAATCATCACATTGGTTGGAGCAGTAACTAAAATTGGAAAATAATCGTCATTTAAAAGATCAAAACAACAATGTGAGATAACTGTTGATTTTCCAGTACCAGGGGGTCCTGTGACAGGAACTGTTTTTTCTGAATTTATTCTATATCTTGCTGTTTTTTGCTCCAAATTTTCAATCCCATCAAAGGATGGAAACTTTCGACCAATATTCATTTTTATACCGGTCCACACATATCTAATAATTACCTTTTTTTCATCCTATAATATTCTGCTCATTTAGCCTAACATTTCTTTTCTTTAATACAATATCATTAGCATAGGAAGATAGTCTAAAGAAACTATCAAGAAATTTCATTGATATTAAACCACTACTAAAATTAAATCTGTCAATAGTAAAAGGTGATTTATCTCTGTTATCATACAAAAGATAATACAAATCATCTCTGTAAAATTCAAGTGTAATTGATTTTCTATCAATATCAATTTCTCTTATAACTGCATTAGGATTACTTCCTAAATTTGGAGTATTATCAGAAATAGTCACATGTTCACCTACGCTAAAATCTAAGAATTGGCCAAAATATTCATCGCCTAGTAAGGTAATTTTTTGTTTCTCAGCATCAATTGAAGAGGTATCAATATACAAATTTGTAATGGCAGATCCTTCTCTTTGCCTTTTCTCTGCTGACTGTAAAACTACATATGCTTTCCATCGATCATCAAGTGAAACCTCTTTTCTTATTCTTTTCGAAAGACGAAATTCTATGTTTCTTTTTATTCTTTCATCTTCTGTTAATGCATTATTACTAACAAATGCCCAGTTTAAGCATCCATCTCGCAATGGGCATTTAGGACAAAAGCCAGTAATTTGTGGAGAAACCTCTGACTTCCAAATTTGTATATATTTATCTATTACTTTGTATACTTTTGCAAAATCAAATTTTTTTCTATTACCATCTTTATCAGCAAATTGCCATGTATATTTAGGAGGTTCTTTTAGATTTAATGTTTGCATAAGTAAAAGAGCTTCCGCATCTGCTTGAAGATTCCAAACAGCAGTTCTTGGTCGATAATTGCCTGTTTTTATTTGTACTATTTCTACTGATTCTTTTTCTAAATTAACTAAATCTTCTGCAGTCACATATGAATTTAAATACTGAATTCCATTATAGCAGTTATCCCCTTTTCCTCTTTCTTTGTTTGAAAGCTTAATTTTAATTAAATCAAGTCGCCCTTCGAGTGGAATTTTGATATTACGAATTGTAAATTCCGGCCTAAAAATAATTTGCTTGTTCTCTTCCTCTTCTTCTTTTGCAAATAACTGATGAACTAATCTATCAGCTCTGATTTCCAAATCATCTAGGATAGAAGGCAAAGGATTTTCTATATTTGAAAGCATAAAACGTTTCCAATTGATTTTGATATCTCTTTCCGCATTTCTAATAAAAATTTCTTTAGCTTTAGATTTTTTTGTGATGATATTTGTAGAAGAATTGATGGCATTCCTACTACCATTTTTTAGT
>DASVEV010000313.1:0-7037 GCA_036380415.1 Nitrososphaeraceae archaeon | reverse complement strand
TAATCCTGTAGTTTGTAAGGTAGTATTTTTTAAATCTTTATTGTCTCCTGCTTTAAGAGGTTGTAATGCTTCATTGCTAACTTTTTCTAATCCACCAACTCCTTTTGAAGAAAGAGCATTAGCACTTTCTAGCTGTAATATTTCAATGAGGAATTTGGCTTCATTATTATTTAATGAATTAACTTTTAGATTTAAATCGTTGGTAATTAACAACAAGGAAAAAATGGTGCCTATCATAAAGAAGGTTAAAATGTTAAATTTGGAAATCTTCAACAATTAGGTCAGAGATTCGGTGAACTATCATTTATTTTAACATTTCTCTAGCTCAATATTTACTATTACTACTACTCCAATTCTCTTATTTCTGTGAAAGGCTTTACCGTTACTTCTATTCTGTTCTCTCTTCCCATTCCGGCTACTGCTCCTATTATTTTCACCCTATCTCCAACATTTAATTTCGAAATTTTGGAACTCTGATCTCTCCAACCTGTAAGTCTAATTTCTCCAGTATCATCTCCAATAAGTGTCTCACTTACCGTTATATCCTCACCACTTTTAGTAGTAATATTTGAGGTATTAGGTGCTTGTAAAACAATCGCTTCAACAATATAAGGTTTCTCTGAAACTTGAATATTTTTTATTTTTGTTTCTATTTCTGAATCCTGTGGAAATGCACTTTCATAAGATTCTGTAACTATTCTTATATAAGAACTCTCATCGGTAAAATACATGACATTTCCGAATACTCGGTTAGGTATCCCTTCAATAATTATCCCAGGATAAATTTTCTCTTCTATTAATTTAGGATCAACAACTAGAGAAATAAAATTTTTATTTTCTTTATCAAGTGCCAAAAAATTCTCATTTACTGAACTTTCAAATTCTGTTCCTGTTGAGAGAATTTTTAAGACTACTACCTTGCTTCCATCAAATTCTTCTTCTCCTTCACCTTCAGCATCAATACCTTCACCTTCTTCGCCCACACGTTTTATTTGTTGAACCTGAATAATTGTACCTTCATCTCCGTGTATTTCAAATTCCTCGTTGCTGTATTGTGGATTTCCCTGCTTAACTTTTACACCGATCAATTTTACTTTTGATCCTTGTGTAAAAATACCTGGTATTTTATCTTCATCTATGTTCCAGATAATGGAACGTACAGTCTTTGTTCCGTCATCATTTGATAAAGGTATATGAAGAGACTTACCTTGTTCATTCCGAAAATTGACATACCGGGATACTCTCGGGTTTGAGCTGAGAACCCCTGTTACTATAATATTATCAACAGGTTCTTTTATCTCATCTACTGTTTTTGAAATAGCATCAAGTGAAGGAATTTCCAAATTATCATCATTAGTAGTGCTACTGCTTTTTTCTATTATTCCCTTTGATCCAAGATTGATAATTGCTTTATTGTCCAAGCCAGATTTTGTATAACCATGAGAAATTTTTATCAAATCACCTGGCTTGACGTCGTAATCTTCTGGAAAACTAACATGCTGATCCCATAACCTTAATTTGATTGAAGAATCTTTGTCATATATTGTTAGAGTTCTGTTTTGAACCTCTTCGCTTGTATCCCTTCTGGTATATTTTCTAACAGGATAAATATTGATTATTCTGGCAGATAAATTTACATCGTTGGCGCCAATATATAGATCTTTTATTGAGGTCTGGGTACTTTGGTTATTTTCAAATGATATCCCCAGGTCCGCTGCCACTAGAAAAAGAGCACCCTGATCTGTCAAATATCCAGCTCCTATCTTTCTCTTTTTTTCGTCTATTAGTTCTCTGACATCTTCTGCACTAATATCTGGTTTCTTTTGAAGCACACTTTCTATCATTTTTTTAAAATCTAAAGACAAAGCAGTTATTACCCTCTAAGTAGTAATATTATAATTATCCTTCCTATATGTTTTCCATACTTTTTTATAGTTTACTCATGCAATGATTTTTTTTATTACATTTTAATATAATCATCATCTTTAGATTCAAGAAAAATAGCAGAATCTTTTTCAAATAGAATAGCTGGTATGTAATCAATAAGAATTATTATTGGTGTTCTAATATAGGTTATTGTTGTTGTCATTCAGCTTATGAGTAATACTGTTAATAATAATAATAATAATAATCAACAGCATTGTATTTCAGTAAAAAACCTCGTAAAATCGTATGATTCATCTAATTTAAAAAGAAATGTAATAGATGATATTTCCTTTGACATTGATTATGGAACAGTATTTGGGTTTTTAGGTCCTAACGGAGCAGGAAAAACCACTACAATAAAGATTCTGACAGGGATTTTAGAGCCTACGGCGGCAAGTTATATAAAAATACTAGAGAAAGATATAAAAAAAAATAACTTTAAAGAAATTAAAAGACGGATAGGCGTTGTTACCCAAAATCCCAGCTTTGAAATGAACTTGACAGTTGAGCGTTCAATGGAATTATATGGATTTTTATGGGGAAATTCTAGTAATAAAAATAAAGACAAAGTAAGAGAATTGTTAGACATATTTGAATTAACTTCGATTAAAGAAATACGTAACGAAGATTTATCCATTGGGCAAAGAAGACGTGTACAGATAGCAAGAGAATTTTTACACGATATGGATCTTTTATTTTTAGATGAGCCTACTGTGGGATTAGACCCCAGAGCCAGAAGGAATCTATTAAATTATATAAAAAAACAGGTAAAGTGTGGTCTAACAGTTTTCTTTACAACACATATTATGGAAGAAGTTGAATACTTGTGTAATCAAATCTGTATAATCAATAAAGGCAAAATAATAGAATTTGATACACCTCAGATTTTAAAACAAAAATACGGTTCAACAAAAAAGATAGAGATTATTTTACAAAACCCCATTTCCAAATATATCCATGATTACTTTCAAAAGTTATCTGCAAATTCAATTGATATAGAAAATATCGAAAATACAGAAAATACATTTTCTATTACTTCCAATAATCCTCAAAACGTCTTATTAGCTATTGTAAACTTTCTCTTTCAAAATAATATTCAAATAGAAAATATATCGTTAAATGATCCATCTATTGAAGAAGTTTTTTTAAAAGCATTAAAAAATAATAACACTTGACTGAGAGAATTAAATTCTCATTTTATACATAGAGAAAGTAGCTATTAGAAAAGCAATCCCTGATATTACTCCTAATACTAAAATTTTAATATTCGTAAATGTATCAACTGCTGAAAACATTCCCTCTCTTATGATGTCAGCGATATAGGTTAATGGATTAACATAAAAAGCATATTGCATTGGTTCAGGTAGTCCATGAGGAGGATAAAAAGTAGAACTTGCGAAAGCAAAAAATAAAAAAACACTATTTATGATTACAGTAAAACCTTCATTGCTCTTTAGTCTTGTTGAAATAATAATTGCAATTGAACCAAAGAATATCGAACCCATTATTAAGGCAAAAACAAGATAAATTGTACTGGTTATATCAATAGTTATATTTCCTGCAATTATTGGAAGACCAGCAATGAGAATAATTGCAGCACTTGCCAAACCCATAACTATTATTGTCAACAGTGTACTAGCAATATACTGAAGTTTGGAGTAAGGCATTACCAAAATCTGATGGAGCATTCCATTTCGTTTATCATTCCAAATTATACTTCCAGCTACAGTACTGCTATTCATAACATTAAATCCAATCATTCCTAACGCTAAAAATACATTGTAAGGAATAGTTTTTCCACCTATTACTATTTCATTTTCGGTGATTAATGAAGAGTATGCATATCCTGCGACAAAAATGTAGACTAACGGAAATAAGATTTGCCAAATTATAAAAATTTTGTCCACTACAGCAACTATATTTCTATATGTTAACATTAAAACAGCAGAACGGATCATTTTATCTCTCTGTAGCAGTGAAGCTAACAGTTCAATATTAAACAACAGAAACAGTTGGTTATAGAACCAACACGGAAAGAAATGATGAGATAAATGAAATCAATTCAAATCAAAAGTAAAATATCCTACTAATAATAATGAGGATAGATGAAATAAGGTTTTGGTTTCAATGTCACCAATCTCGTTAATAATTTTCTTGGTTATAACAAAAAAATTACCTAAATCTATATTATGGAAAAATTACAAATAAACACAAAATTTTATGAAATAATTATAAATATAAAAATATCGCCAAAACACGATCAGCAAAATTTTAAAGGCCATAAAAAGGACAAACATAGTATACGCAAAGATCTCTATGTGATAAAAAGGCCAAATTATCAAAAAATTATCTTTTCCTAAAAAAGGAATAAGCTCGACGTATTTTTCTTCTTTTAGAATTTTATTATCTATGGAATTTGACCCTTAGCAATTCATATACTTTTGCAGCATCAATCTCATTTATTATTAAAACTATCTCGTCTGGAGTAAAAAATGCATTATGCAAAAAAACCTGATTATCATAGAGGATAGTAGATATCATGGACAACAATTGATATGTTTTTCTCAACTCGGATTCTTCCCAAGGAAGAGAAATTGTAATCATTGAAACTCCTTCCTTTATTTTGCTGGGGTTAATAGTTTGGGAGTGATTACTAAAGATCTTTTTTATTTCACTAATATTTTCTATGAATAAATTCATGTGATTTTTTGATTGAAAAATATTAAATCTGATATCGGATTCTCTATCAAATAACTCAAAGACCTTTTCAATATTCTCCATCTCTTTATCAAATTCAACATCAAGCATGCTTCCAGTTAATGATATTCTAGCGCCAGCCAAGTTCTCTTTCTCTTCTTGGGTGATACTTTCAAGCTCTTGATTTTGTTGTAATGCGTCTGCTAGTCTCTTTATAGATACAACTATTGTGTTGATATTTACTTCAGAACCTATCATCTTATCTACTTCTGGTTTTATTTTTATAGCTAAAGCAGTATAATTCGCTATACCTAGTTTTAGGGAATTAATATAAATGCTATTAGAAAATAGAATATCCTTTATAGCTCTTGAGACACTAGGTACATTGGAATACATTTTCTTTATTACATAATGAAATAGGTATTACATTCTTATATATTAAATGAAAAATAAGAATATTTGTAGAAGAGATAAAAGCCACAGCAATTATGGAAGGAGCAAACAAGAATAGAAAAAGCTATGGCAGATTGGTTTGCAATTTTTTTCTTGACAGATAATAAGAATATATGTTAATTGCTTTACCAAGACTTGATCATACTTTATTTATCTATGTGATTAATTATAGTTCTTTTCATCTGCGAAATAATGATTAGAAAGGGGGGGGGGAGAATTTAGCGTATCTCTTTATCTTACACAAAATAGCATGACCACAATAGGTATACACTAAAGAGGACATATCAATCAATTTGATAGCTTTAAACCACTATAAATTGATTAATGGTTAGAGTAAGTAATCTCAATCCTATTAAGTGATTAGTGAGGAACAAAAGAAGAAGATTATCTTCACTAGACATATACATTATTGATTCTTAAATTCTTTGATATATGATATTTAATTGGCAACAATAGAATTTTTTTATATTAAGTAACATTATTTTAAATATTGATTTATAATACTTCAATAACAATAATTTACTTTAGATAAAGTTTTTTATATGATAATAAGCATATTAGTAGGCACAAAAAATTGGAGAGATCCTAAATTTACTAAGATCCGAAGACTTGTTTATTTAGCTTTATTATTAGAAACATAATTTGATATTGATTTTGGAATATTAAGGTAACTGAATTCGATAGGGTTATAGTAATAAGATATAAATTTAAAGGTTTATTTTTCAGTAATGTTAAAATAGATATTAATATAGAATTTTTATAAAAATTAATATTATTATATGTTTAGTATAAAAAAAAATTTGAATTAATTAATCAATTTTTGATTGTAATAGTTTGTAACAATTCTCCAATTTCATTATTCATTTTAAGATAGTTTAGTCCTTTTTCTGTAGTCTTGAATTTTCTATTCCCATCAAGGTATTCTATCAGATTATTTTCCACCAAAATAGAAAGATATTCCTTTAATTGTGCATAACTTAGAAAAGCTATGTACATAATTTTTGTCTTGGTTGCTCCTCCATTAGCAGCGTCTAGTATATTACCCACTATTTCAGTCCTACTTCTATATTTCATATTATTATACACGTATATCAGTTATATTAATATAATATCAAAAGAAGGGCTAAGAAAATTATAGGAGAAGCATTCTAAAGAAATTCCTTCATTGCTTGATTCTAATCTTGTATCATGAAATAATTATCGTACTAATCATATTAACAATTCATACGACATATGATTGAATTTTAAATATCATTTAATTTATATATAATCCAAAATATAATTATTATTAAAATTAAAAGGTATTTTTAGATATAGTTAGAATTCTCATAAATATTTGTAAGTTTCGATTTTATTCTGTAAGTAGGAGTATGGTTCTGTAACCTTTTATATATCCCTTATCATTAGAAATTTAAATACAAATATTTTTACCAAATTTGTTCTGTGACATAATTTTTCTAATCAATAAGTATTAAGGAATATTATTATTGTCTAATTAATAGAATAAAAATAAAAAAATTGGTAGTTCAGGTCTATCTTAATGGTGGATTGTCAAAACATAATGCATTTACATTCAGTGTTATTGAGGAAGCCTCGTCATTAACAAATACTATTGCTACCCATCCCTCTCCTAGTGTGGGGAAAGATATAGACTGATCAACGAAGGTTGAAATCGTATCATTCACTTCAATAATAGATCCGAATAGATTATAGCCTCCATTTAATACGAAGTCACCAGGATCACAAACAGCGGGTGTAATAGCAAAATTACCTGTGGTTGTGGATGTAGTAGAATTGTCAACTGAATAGACATTTGTCGCATTTAATTGAGTAATACCTGACGGTCCTTGTAGACCTAGTAAACCTGGAATGCCTTGTATTCCTTGTGGACCTGCTGGACCTTGGGGACCTGCTGAACCTTGTGGACCTTGTGGACCTTGTGTTCCTGTTCTATTATCTCT
>DASVEV010000312.1:0-17008 GCA_036380415.1 Nitrososphaeraceae archaeon | reverse complement strand
GTTGCAATTATAATCTACTGTTCGTACATCATTTACAATATTATTTGTAAGTTCATTACAACATATAAGAGATAAAAAATTATTAAAGTTGATTGGTTATGTATAGATACTTCCTGAATCAGATTTCTTTATTTCTATAGTAACTTTATCCCCGACTTTTATATTCATATCCTCATAATCTTTCATAGTTATCTTAAAGGTAGGATTATCTCCTGTCACTCCTCCTGCCCCTCCACCCATACCTCCAGAAATCATCTTTGATATATCACCCATTGCCTTTGGTAAATTTTTCATTAAATCTTCCGGGGAAGTAAACGCCATAACATTAGGACCAAAAGGATTCATTCTTTTATCACTTCCTGGCTTGTAGTCGTGAGGATCTGAGAATGTTACATAAACATAAGGACTACCGTCTTGTGTGGCCTCAATTCTAGAGGCAATAAATTCTCTTTTCATTCTAAAGTAAAATGATAGTTATTTCAATTTATAATTTTGGATATATTAGCAGTCTCTATCAAGCTAGCTTTAGAAAGAGATCATAATCATGTTGTACAAATTACATGATCTATAGAATGTACCCTCTTATAATAGCATAAATCCACACATACTTCTTGTATTAGAATTAGTATAGGCTCTTGTATACCCTAATTTAGAAAATCATAGTATCACGTAAAAATAGTAAATGAATACTAAGTGTAAAAAATATTAATAGAAATAGATATTTCTGTTAGCTATTATTATAATATTAATATTTTAAAATCCTACTTATCACCTAAAATAACGATCTCGAAACTTTAAAAATTTGTAAGTTTTAGACAATGTTATATCAACTATAATTTAGTCATTTTAGTGAGCAGTAATGTTTTTAATCTTACAAAAGACAAAATCAAATTCTTTATCCACTATAGCATTTTAATTCTTTATAATCGCATGCAAAAAATTATTCAACTAATTAATAATTATTTTAAATAATATACCCTTTTTGATAGGAATATAGATGAGATCATAACAAAGTATAATTTGTTTTATACATACAGAGAAAACACATATTGTTCATACAATAATTAGCATTGACCTTTTTTCATATAATGTAATTCTTACTTAAAGTAGTTTATGACGATTCCAAGACATTGATAAAGATAACATTTAGTAATTATTAAACAGATATGATTTCTTTTAGGTATAAATTACTATCAAGCTTTGAAAATACTGAAAGATCAATTTCTGCACCTGGAGACATTATTTGCTCTAAATACTTCCCTGATTCTTTATCTTTCCACCATTTTTCACCAAAGGTATTTTGTAAATGAACCTCCAATTCTTTAGCTCTAACCGCTGCAAATAGATAACTTGGAACATACATTATAGCTTGAGGAAGTATATGATGTAGCATCCAATAAGCTCCAGGAATCTCGATTCCTGTAAAATCTTTGACTAATTTAGAATATAACGAATTAGAATCTTCAATACTTAGACGATCTTTCCAAAAACTTGCTTTCATGAGAGCATTTGCAGAGTAAAAGGTAACGAAAAATAATTCCATGAAGTTATTTCTTGATTCCAATTCATTCAATAAGTTATCATCAGTTATTCCAAGAGAGGATTTAAGAAAAATCCTTTTTTTTGTTAAACGTTCTAACAATATAGAAAAAATTTCGACCACTCCCATGGAAATATGGTATTTTTTCCAGTATTCTTTTTCTGAATTTATAGAGCTTGCATGCATCGCATGTCCTGATTCATGAAAGCACCCTTGAAGGTCAAAATAAGGGCTTTCAGATTTATACAGAACACGAATATCATAAGGTATTCTAACAAAGAAACATATTGGTGAGGGATACTTATTTTGTCTATATTCTGTATCAAAACTAATTCTATTTAGGTCAAAATTTAATACTTTTAGAATTTTTTTTACTTCTTTTAAGGGATTAATATTTTTAAAAGTCTTATTAAAATCTTTATAGATTACATTACGAAAGAAATAAAAATCATCATAATACTCCGTATCCCTTTTTAAAATTTCAGCCGACACCTTCTGAAGTGATTTTTTGAAAGGTTTGCTTGAATTATTACCCAGGTATTTAACAAAATTTAAAAGTTTTGTATATGTTATTTTTTCATTCATCAAATAACCTGATAATGGATCTAAGTTATTGGACCCAATAGAAATATTACTGTCGCTACTTTGTTGAATAGTTGAATAAAGTGACCGTATCTTTTCAAAGCGACTATAAATAACAGGAGAAATATATTTTGTTTTTTCTATAAACTCATCAAAAACCTTCTTCCTTTTTTGAGAATTTTTTTCATTATTGTTGAATAGCCTCCAGGTATTCCAATTTATATTCTTATTATTGAATTTATACTTAGAAACAATTTTCTTTGTTCTAATATCATGGAACTTAAGCTCTAAATCTTTAGTTGAAGAATCTACAAAATTTTCTACGACTGAAAGAAAAAGGTCAAATGGTTCTCTATAGTTTTTTAAAAATAGCTCTGAGTTTAACAATCTTAAATTTGCAAGAGATAGTATCGATTCATTTGAATGTTTTAAACCGGCATATTTTTTATAAACCTCATCAGTGTTTGCAATTAAAAGGCATTCATCAATATCACACCATTGTAAGATATTCATTTAAAAAACAAAATAAATAGTAAATCGGTTTATATAAATATAATCAAGCTGCTTTAACTTATAAGAATTCAGTTTTTTTGTAATCTCATTTATAATATTATCTGACTACACATTTTGACCAACTTAAGTTATATAATATAAATTAATAATTACAATTGATGACATCTTATGCCTGCAATTTCTGTGTGGAGTATGTTTATAAAAAATTACTAGTTAGTTATTCAAAGATGACATTGTAGTTTAAGGTCTGAACTAGAATAGTATCAGTATTCATGGATAACCATTTTAGCAATAATTGGATTAAAGAAAAAAAACGAAATTCTACTGATATATTGAAAGATAGTTTGCGATCTCAACAACCTCTAAAACCTAAAATGGAATTAGCTAAAAATAAAATCCAAATACAAAATAAAAAACTTGATTCAATGTTGGAAAAACTAAAAGCACGTGAAAAAATGTATTTTGAACAGGTAGTTTCATCTTTACAAAAGCATGATTCACAACAGGGAAAAATGATTTCTACTGAACTTGCCCAAGTTAAAAAGACTGCTAAAACAATGTCGCAAATAAAATTAGCTCTAGAACAAGTCCACATGAGATTGGAATCTACAATAGACATAGGCGATTCAATGGCAGCTTTAGGCCCAGCAATGGGTGCTCTCTCTCACATTAAAGGTAAAATAAATGCCGTTTTACCAGAAGCCGATGGAGAATTGAATGAAATAAACACGACATTTAATGATATTTTAACTAATGCCAGTGGGATAGGGAGTAATACATTTGATTTTAATAATTTTGGAGAAGACGTTGGTAGAATTTTAGATGAGGCTAGCTTTATTGCGGAGCAAAGAACAGGCATGGATATACCAGACATACCAGAAGAAGAAGGAACAAATTTACGGAAATCACGTTCAGTAAGAGAACACTCTCACTGACATTATCATCACATGTATGATAATATTAATCCAACATTCCTTTTTTTATTAAATTAAAGAAATAAGATGTAATATTCAATTACCTCTTTTATCTTCCATGACTTTATTATCATAGTAGAATATTCACACTCAGAGTTTAAATATCAAAAATTTCCTTATTACAATAATCAAATTTGTAGTTGTAAGAATGGATGAATGACATGTTAAAGAAAAACATGAATCATTTTGATGAATAGTGAGATTGTATCAATATGTTAAAAATCCGGAAAGAAATAGAATGCTATGATAAAGTGATGGAAATTCGCCCTAACTATCCCAAGATATGGTATAATCTTGGTTTAGGATATAAACAAAAGGCTAAAGAATATGTCCATAGAAGTGAAGCAATCAACAAAATAAGAAGAAAGACAAAATGAAAGAAGATAATAGTATACACATTTACCAGATAAACTAATTGAACTATCAAAAGATTAGACGCAATTGAAAAATCAAATAAAAGAAAAAATGAGGAGACCGGTTTTTACATTCTTTTTGCGATTCTCCCATTAATAATAATAATATTTGAATCGAATTAGGTTTAAAAATTTCAAAATAGTTTTGTTAGCGAATATCTTTTGTGTTGGTAAAAGGAGAAGCCCTAAATTAATTTGGGTATTGTTTTTTTATTAAATGAAATATTCTATATTTAGTTTTTTTCTACTTTCTTTTTTTAATAAATTAGTAATAGGTCTCACCGCAAATTAATCTCTCCCTATTTCCCATGTCCATCTTTGATCATTATACCTTTTACGTTTCTTTACTAACATTAGCCAGGACTTTTCTTTACTTATGAACTCATAGATGAACTTCTTTTAAAAAGCTGGTACAGTATGAATAAGTATTTTCTATTTGTGAAAAAAATTTATTATGATTATTTTGTCACTCGTTTTTATATAATCAGATAAAAAGCTAAAAGTTACTGCTTTGTGATTTCAACAATTCTTATGATTCTAAATCTGATTTAGCAATTTCAAATTTACTAGTCCTATGACTATTTATTAAAGTAATTCTATACCCATAAGGTTAATTTGAAATCTCATCATAGATCAATAAGAAATATTCTGTGAAACTTGTAATTCGTAAAATCTCGAAGTGTTGTCATAATTCATTAAGGTCAGTAATATATTTCAATATATTAAATAAGTTGTAATTCATAAAATCACAAAATAAACACACATCTAGATAATTTTTTTATTACACTTGGCCTACTAGTAAATAATAAACATTGAAGAAAAAATCAAGCATACAACTTCAGAATAATAATAACTCTAGAGAACTGATAAAAGTAGAATATATCCTTAATAAAATGGAGACAACATTGAAGGAGTCTGAAAACCTATCACGACTTACAGCCCTCAAAGAACTTCAAATGGAAGAAGATAATGATCCATTCAAGATATTAATTGGCACTATTTTATCTGCTCGTTCAAGAGATGAGAATACGTCAAAAATTGTACGTAAGCTTTTTCAGAAATATAAGAATGCATTAGAATTAGCCAACGCAGATTTGAATGATATAAAATCAATTATACATAGTATAGGTTTTTACAATATTAAAGCAGAAAGGATTAAACAAGTATCCAAGATCATTTTAGAAAAATTTCATGGAGTTGTTCCAAATGAAATCGAAGATCTTTTAGGATTACCTGGTGTAGGAAGAAAAACTGCAAACTGCGTTTTGGTATATGCTTTTAATAAACCAGCCATACCAGTTGATATTCATGTTCATAGAATTTCTAACAGAATTGGTATTGTTAAAACACAGAATGCAAAAAAAACAGAAGAAGAATTAATAAAAATAGTAAACAAAGAATATTGGTTGATTTTAAATAATATTTTTGTAATTTATGGACAAAATATTTGTCTTCCTATAAGACCTAAATGCCAAATGTGTAGTTTAAAAGGTATATGCAACTTTTACACAAATCAAAAAAAAATTTAATGAAATTTATTCATCATCACGGTCTCTTTTCTTAACTTTGAGAAGGTAGAATACTATCCCTCCAACTAAAACTAACATAACGATAGGTAGAAAATATAATGGAGAATCTCTGGGACTACCATATAAAAGATCAAAGGAAAGATAGCCATCCAAAGTGTTTATCGGAGAATCCGTATCATCTTTTCCATATATAGCAATAGAACCTAAGCTAAAACCATCTAAGGATAACTTGTCAATGACGATTCTTTTACCATTAGTAATTGTTAAACCTTGATTATTAGCATGGGCTACCATAATAGGTTCATCACGAGACCATCCATCGGTATCTTGTTCGTGGACTCTTATGTAACCAGATTCATTGGTATTAACAGCAACCCAGAACTTTTCATTTTGTTCAAACATGGCTAATTCAATGAATTTTTCGCTAGGTTGATTTTCCATCAATTTAATAATAGTTTTTGCTTCAGAAGAATTGTTATAGGTCATATTATTTTCAATACCAAGAATCCAACTAACATCATTTGGAATTTCATAAGTATGGATCACTGGATTTTTACGGTCTGTGTTCGATGCGCTAAAGGGAACTACAAACCTTTCATGACTTTTTGATTTTGTTACATCAAGGTTTTCTTCTATAGATTCAGCTTCAGATTCATTTTGAGCATATAGATAATTATATGAAAATAATATCAGAAATATGAAAGCACAAACAAATGAAGAAAATTTCAAAAAATATAATATAGAACTTGCATACATTGATCGCATTTGATATAATTATTTAGAGTAATATGAACGTAAATCATGGATTAAAAACAGGAGAACAATAAAGTTAGTTAATACAATCAATCCTCACCAACTTTTTTAGTAAAATAACTAAAAGAATATCAAAACGATTGTTTGTCAGATATTAATAAAATCAAGAAACAAATGGATCTGGAAATTTTATAATTACGTCTGCAATTTCTGGCCTCATTAAATGTTTTCCAGGCATTTCTCCAGATGTGACCATCTTTCTCATTCGTGTTCCAGATAATTCTTCTTTATATTTGGAACCATGAGGACAATTTCTTTCATTAGCATATCCTAAGCATTTCTTACAGTAATAGAATGATGGAAAAAATATGGGTTCAATTCCAATATCAGGATATTCTTTGAAGATTTCATGAGCTGCAAAGGGACTGTAATAGTCACCTACACCAGCATGATCCCTTCCTACTATAAAGTGGGAACAGCCAAAGTTTTTTCTCATAATAGCATGATGAATCGCTTCTTTGGGTCCTGCATATCTCATTTCGGTATGAAGAGTAACAAACATCACTCTTTCTTGTGGATAATAATTTTCTATTAACTTTAGGTATGATTCAAGTATCAATTCGTCTTTAAAATCACCTATTTTCTTTTTTCCAATCAAAGGGTTGAGGAATAATCCATCGTAGATATTTAGAGCAGCTTTTTGAAGCATTTCATGTGCGATGTGGGGGATATTCCTAGTCTGAAAACCAACTATAGTTTTCCATCCTCTTCTTTCAATTTCTTCTCTAGTCTTTATTGGTTCTAATCTATAATTTCGTAATTTGAAGTTATTTATCTTTTTACAAACATCAATTCTTCCAGAAACTAAGTATTCTTTCATTTTAAAGGTCTTAGATACTCCAGGATGTTGTTCGTCGTCGGTTAGGTATAATGCCCTAACCATCTCTAATTTATTATAGGAATAAAACTCATCAAAATATAGAGTTGCAAAATGTTCACCTTTATTCTTTAGTGATATTTCACGATAATCTTGTATTTTTTTTGCAGTCGGTTCTTCTACATCTAAGATTATAGGAATTGTCCATGGCAATCCATTTTTCAATCTTCCAGATTTTAAAACACTTTCAAAATCATCCTTTCCAATAAAACCTTCTAACGGACTAAAAATACCATCTCCAATATTTTCAACATCATTTCTAAGATTATCATCAATTTCGATGGAAAACATATCCTTGGTATTGTTATTTTTTGATTCAAAAATTCTATTTACAAGTCGACCGCCATGTGGTTCAGGAATCTTTTTTATCATATTGTTTTGAATAAAAGTATTCTTCAATTTTTTATCTTTTAGACCATTAATTGTATTATTAACTCTAGATATATTCCTATTATCTCTTGCATTTATCAAGATTCTTGATTATTGTTATATTAAATTCATTTTTTTTTTGTTATACTATGGTCAATGTGAAGTCCACACTCCTTTTGAGACGATTCTTCCCACCACCACCTGCCAGATCTACGATTTTCTCCTTTGCTTATAGCACGAGTACATGGTTCACATCCAATACTTGGGAATCCCATATCATGTAGTTTATTGTATGGAACCTGGTTTTCCTTTATGTATTCCCAAACCATATCTTCACTCCAATCAGCAATGGGATTAATCTTTAAAATATTATTATGAGTCGGATCAATCTCAATTTTTTTAATATTTAAGCGGGTAAGAGCCTGTTCCCTTCTTAGACCTGTTATCCATCCATCAAGAGATGCTAGAGCTCTATTAAGTGGATTTACCTTTCTTATTTCACAGCATAATTTTCTATTTTCTATACTTTCATACATAAGATTAAACCCTTTTGTACGTACCATTTCTTCGACTTGCTGTGAATTTGGGAAATATGATTCTATAGAAATACCATATCTTTGACGTATTTCATCCATAACATCATAGGTTTCTTGGTTTAATCTACCTGTGTCCAATGTTAAAATTTTCGTTTTACTTTTATCTATTTTGGCCATCATATCTATTATTACAACATCTTCTGCACCAAAACTTGATGCTAATGCAATTCTATTTCCAAACTTTTCAATTGACCATTTAAGAATATCTGTAGCAGATTTTTTTTCAAATCTCTTGGCCAAATTATCTATAACAAAGTTTTGCTTAGATCTTTGACTTGCATTGCTTAAAAATGTAAAATTATCATCATCTATACTGTGTTCACAATTAGATTCTATCACAATAATTTAATTTATTTAATATTTGTATATATTTATTTTGAGATGCTAAAGTTAGATATCAAATTTAACGAGCTTAATCTTTGAGAATAGTAAATGGATAAAAATTATTATCACTATTATTTGCAAAAAGGATGTCAAGTGTTGTCTTGAAAATTAGATATAAAATAAATTAGCTTTGGAAAGTCTTATTATAGAGAAATAAAACAAAAACATTTGTAAATACTACTTTGGAGTATATTAAAAAATTGTAAATATCTTTGTTTATAAATTTATGCCCTATGATGATAATGTTATGACTTACATTTCCGATATAAATTAAATAAAACTAATAAAAAATATCTATATTTTAATATCATTACTATAAATCATTACATAGATTATATTGAATACAGATTTTTGGGAAAATATTTACAAGTACAAAGAATATGGTTTTGAACCACTAAATTGGCTTTCTACTTTTTCTAATGAAATTGAATCTGACATATTAGAATTTTCTCTAAATAAAATTAAAGGAACGAATTGGAAAATTACACCAGACTGGTTTGATTCGTTTTACAAAAGTGAAAGAAAGAATCCTGAAGTTACTAGAAGAATTTATAATCTATCCGACTCGGACCTACAACAACAAAGTGAGACAGGTATCAAAAGATCACTAGCAATTATTCAATTGAATAAGGAAATCGCAGACAATCAAGAAAAGCGTCTCAATCTTCTGTCAAATTTAATAAATAGTATTAAATCAAAATGTATAACCAAAAAAATTAGTGCAATAAATACATCTTCAAACAAGCAGTTTGCATTGTTAGATTTTATTGAAACAAGAAGAGGAAATAAAGTAGGATACATCATTGCTAATAATTATATTACACAGGTAACCGACGTCTTATGTTCTCCTGAATCTGATATTCATTGCAAAATAACAGTAGCTGGAGTCATAGAAAATCTGAATTTACTAGGATGTATAGACGAATTTAAAATTTTTCCTATCTATGATGCACCAAAAGAAGAAATGCTTGATGCTACCAGACAGAATTTAGATTCAATTACTTTATCTAATAATATCTTCATGGAGGATTATAGTTCCTTGAAAATCGGTAACCTTTTTTTTGGAGCTAGTGCTACTGCTACAACATACAGAGAAATTCCTACACGATACACGGAGATAGAAGAGGAAATGAATGTTATAGTTACTGACAAATTTGGCTCTATAATTCCCTTAAGTTTATTTTTGTTAACAAAAATTAATGAGGAAAACATATCTATTTTTGAAAAACATGGTATATTTATTAATGAACTTGAAAAGGAAAAAAATAATATCATTAATAACTTGAGCCATCCAAGATTTGAGCTGGGAAAGCTAATAAACAAATATTGTCCTGATTTTGGGGGAAAATTTGATAAAGGTTCACATATTACTGCAGTTTTTCCTATCTTAACCCAAGGAATTCTCGCTCTCAAAAAGTTAGTTGATTATATAGATATGGAAATAATAATAGATAAAATTCCTATTAAAAATAAGGAAATGTCTTCATATGCTGTTAAAGAATATTTTGTACAACATTCTACTTCTTCATTTAATGGCTGTCACTTGATAATAGCTTCCAGGGAATGTACCGACTCGATAATCCAAGACTTGAAAAAAATACATCTTGAACCAGAAGTTATTGGAAAAGTTGGAAAAAAAGGCAAACCACTTTTGAGTATTAAGGACATGGAGATTGACAAATATATTCTTAGAAGATCAAAAATATATAAAAAAATTAGGTCGTTTAGAGCAAAAGGATTTGAAAATATAGACAAAGATGGCAGAAGGTCGTCATCACCCCTCTCTTCCTCTTCTAGTCTAGCAACAACATCTGAGAAAAACTAGTTTAAAATATTAATTATTAATTAAATTGATAATACGAAGGACGGCCAGATTTGTCTCTGAAAACTTTTCCAAATTCTGATAATTCAGATAATTGATTCTCATTAAACACAGTACCATCTTTGCAGACAAGTTTATCATTTATACAACAACTTGCACAAATCCCTATTCCACATTTCATGTATCTTTCTAGGCTAGCTTGAATTGGAATAGAATGAGTAACTGATAAATTATAAATACTCATCATCATAAGTTCAGGTCCGCAAGTATAGATCATATCAAATTGTTCTTTCTTTAAAATATCTTTTAAAGCATCTGTTACCACTCCTTTTATTCCATAACTACCATCCTCAGTAGTAACAATTATGTTAGTCCTGATTTTACTTAAGATCTCTTCTGCGAGACCTTTGAACAGTATCTCTTTCTGTGTTTGTGCGCCCATAAGTATTGTACATCTTCCTTGCATTTTACTAAATATAGTAGCAAGACGCATTAATGGAACCAACCCAGTTCCACCTCCTATTAACAAAGGACTTTTTAAACTCTTACTTACACTAAAATAATTACCATAAGGTCCGCGTATACCAATTAGATCATTTCGTTTTTTTTCAAAAAGAGAGGTGGATCCAAATCCATGTTTCCGTATTGTAATAGCAGCATGATCTTTCTTATTGGAGATCATTATACTCATTGGAAGTTCTTCTGCCCTTGGGATCCAGACCATTAAAAATTGCCCAGGTTTTCCATTTGAAGATAACCTATCATTAAAAACAAAAGTCTTTACCGAAGGAGTTTCCTCTATTACCTCTTCAATAACAACAGTTCGTATTTTATCAATATTTGTGTGCAAGACCAATAATCTCCTTTATATTCTTGCAATCTTTTTTCTCCAAATATCTTGTAATGCCTAATTTTATTTGATTGAATGCTTTCAACCCTTCAAATCCGATGACAGAACCTAATTCTATAGCTGTTGCACCTGCCAAAATGTATTCTACTGCATCTTCCCATGTGAAAATTCCACCACATCCAATTACAGGAATATTGACTTTTTTAGATATTTCAAAAACACATCTGACTCCTATGGATTTTAATGGAATACCAGATAATCCGCCCACTTTATTGCTCAGAATGGGCATGCCCGTCTCTACATTTATGGCCATTGCTCTAATAGTATTAATTGCAGTTATGGCATCAGCTCCTGACTCTTGGATTATCGTTGCTAGTTTTAAAACATCGGTATTTCCTATTCCAACTTTTATAATTACAGGTTTTTTGGTTTTTGACTTAATAGTCTTAATTATTTTAGTTACCAAATCATGGTCATCACCAACTTCCATGCCCATCTTGGCGACATGTGGACAAGAGAGATTAATCTCATAACCCAAGATATTCAATTTATCAAATTTACTTATTAGTTTTGGAAAATCTGACTGACTGGATCCGACAACACTAACTATAAGAGGAACTTGATTATTGATAATTTCATGAGCAAATACATCAGATCCAGGATTTGCAAGTCCTACAGCATTTAGATAACCTTTTTCGCCCAAGGAAACAACGGTCGGTCCTTTGTATCCATCTAGAGGACTAACACTTATTGATTTGCTTACTATAGCCCCTAAACCATCATTGTATAATCTGTTAAAAATTTCCTGAGAAATACCTAAAAATCCTGATGCAAGAAGAAGTGGATTTCTAAGGTGGATTCCTGCAAGATCAATAGATAACATATTAGATGATTTATAAAAACTTTTAATGTTAGTAGTACTTGAACTTGAATTATTCTTCAATTTCTAGTTGTTTTAATCATTTAACATCTTATTAGTTGTTCGTTTTAGATTTATTTCAGCATTAAAATATATTAAATTGTAATAAAAACATTCTAGTTATATTCAAACATTCCCCTTTTTGATTTTTTTTAAATATCAAAGTATCAATATGTAAATGTCTTTATATATTACTTTATATTAGACAATAAATATATCAGAATTAAATATTTAACATACATAATGTTTCCTATAAATTTTTACTAAAAATAAAATATACAATAAAGTAAAAGAACTAGTTATTGCTATGATCAACAACAAATAATAACACATATAGCATCCTAAAATTTTGTTGAGAATGTTACAAGATATATATTTAATATAACTTATAATTTTACAAGTAATGTCTGGATTCTTCGATCCGCATATTCATATGTATTCTCGAACTACAGATGATTATGATGCTATGTCTAAAGCAGGAATAGAAGTCATAGTACAACCCTCTTTTTGGCTTGGAGGTCCAAGGACTTTTGTTGGAACGTTTATTGATTATTGGGAACACCTCATATCGTTCGAAACTACAAGAGCTAAACAATTTGGAATTGAACACTTTGTATGCATTTCTGTGAATCCTAAAGAATCTATACAAAGACCACTTGCGTTAGATGCACTCCAAGCAATGTTAAAGTTTATAGATAGAGAAAGAGTTGTAGCAATTGGTGAAATAGGGTACAACCTTATTAATGAATTAGAAGAGGAAATTTTTATCAAACAGCTTGATATTGCATCAACCAGAAAGATTCCCATTATGATCCATTTACCTCATCAAAATAAAACTAAAGGAATAGAAAGAATTGAAGATATATTAAATCAAAATGGTAATAAATATGATAGAAAGAAAATTCTGATCGATCATAATACGGAAGAAACAATAAAAAAAACATTGGAAATGGGATTGTGGGCTGGTCTTTCGGTTTATCCTTTAACAAAACTTTCTCCAAAGAGAGCGATAGACATTATAAGAAAGAATGGACCAGATAGTATAATGATAAATAGTGCAGCTGATTGGGGGATTTCTGATCCATTGAGCGTGCCATTAGTTGCTAGAGAGATGAGAAAAGAAGGATTTACAAAAAATGAAATAGAAAAAGTTACCATGTTTAATGCATATGATTTTTACAAACAATCAAATAAATTTACATGGACTCCTGAAATTCAGTGTTAGAGTATTAAATAGAATATAATCATTACTTGATTACTTTAATATGAAACTCTCCTTTAGTTCAAACGCTTTTAAGAAATTTTCTCTTGATAATGCTATAAGAGAGATAGCTAAAATAGGTTATAAAGGGGTAGAAATTTTATGTGATATACCACATGCCTACCCTCCTGAGTTTTCAGAAGAACAAACAAAAAAAATAAAAAATTTAATTTCAGATTTAGATTTAGGAATTTCTAACCTTAATGCATTCACATTATATGCGATAGGAGATGTTTATCATCCTTCATGGATTGAAGCTGATAATAAGTTACGAGAAATTAGGGTTAAACATACAATAGACTGCATTTATTTAGCCAAAAAATTAGGTGCAAAAAACCTTTCAACTGAACCAGGAGGTCCAATTAGCATACAAAAGACTGAAGTAGGATCACATGTTTTACTAAAAATATTCGCAGAGGGGTTAAAAAAAGTCAAGAATATTGCAGAAGAAAATAATGTAAAAATATTAGTTGAACCAGAACCTTTCCTGCTAATTGAGAACTCTGAGCAATTTTTACAGTTAATGAAAACTATCTGTTCTGATTATATAAAATTAAATTTTGATATTGGGCATTTTTATTGTGTCAAAGAAGATCCTTCTGAGACAATATTGAAATTAATTGATTACATAGAGCATTTTCATTTATCAGACATAGCTTATAATAGAGTCCATTATCATCTTATACCTGGAATAGGCTCTATAAATTTTGAACAAGTTTTTGATACAATAAAAAAGATTGGATATAAAGGATTTGTTACTGTAGAATTATATCCATATCAGGATAATCCCATCTATGTAGCAAAACAAGCATATAATTATTTAAAAGTATTTATTTAAATATTTATCAAATAATCCATGGTTTTGTGATTCAAACTTTGATATATATATGTCAATCGTATTCTTAGATCTTTGTTTTCTAAACATAATAAAATAAAATTAATAAATAAACTAACTAAACAGTTCGAACACATTTTTGTTAATATATAACAAGTGATATTTCTTATATGATATAACTACTATAAACTATAACAAATATAAATATGAATTTATTTCATTAATAATAGTAATACGGGAAATGATAATAAAAAAATAAAAATAAATAGCCCATCCAAGTCAATATTTATCTAAATTTATATAGTAAGTCTTATATGTTACGGTCTAATACGGTATAAGAGTGCCTAAGCCTGGTTTTAAATCAATTACAGTTAGTGAAAACATCTATAAAAAATTCTTTAATGTTTACGAAAAAAGGAAGAATGATTTAGAACTAAAAGGAATTACAAGTTTTTCAGGATATCTTACAAGCATGATGGAGGAGATGATGTTAAAGCATGAAGCATTTGCTAAACAAGCTCCTTTTATGGAAAAAATTTCAATTGACTCTGATCGAGTACTAATAAAAGATAATAAAAGAAATAGAATTGCAGAAGTGATATTACGAAATGGGGAACTACGGTGTTTACTAGATGATAAAATAGATTGCGTTCACATAGGATTTGTTTATTCTATTCCAGAGATATACATTGTATTAAACAATAAAGGAATGAAAGCTCCAAAATCATTGCATTAAAATATTTTTATAATTAAATTGTTTTAATATGTAAGAGAAAATTAATCAATTTAAATAAATATTAAGACATAACTAATATTTATAGTTGGATAATATTTTTTTCTCAATTCCCTTATTACTTCACGTATTAGATTTATTTGGTGTAATGGTATTTGCTGTAACCGGGGCTCTCAAAGCAATTCAATACAAAATGGACATGGTGGGAGTTATAATATTAGCTAGCAGTACAGGTTTAGCAGGAGGATTAATCAGAGATCTTCTTTTGGATAGATTACCACCTAAAATTATATTAGATCCTTATTATCTAACTATTGCTGTAGCTACAGGCATTATTGTATTTTTTTTACATCCCTTTTTTAAGGAACGTGAAATTTTATTTTTAAAGTTTGATGCAATAGGTTTAGGAGTCTTTACTATCATAGGCTCCAGTATTGCTTACGAAATGTTGGGATTAAATTTTCTTGCCATGTCTTTAGCAGGTATTTTTACTGCCATCGGAGGAGGAATAGTAAGAGATGTTTTTGTTAAAGAAATCCCCTTAGTATTCATCAAAGAGTTATATGCCTCAGCAAGTTTTTTAGGAATAATCATCTTTTTTATTCTGCTATACTTTGATTTTAATTACTATATTTCCATGGTTGTCTGTATTGTTATCATTACAGTATTTCGACTCTTAGCAATAAAATACAATTGGAATCTACCGACCAAAATCATATTTAAAAAAAAAAGAGATAGAGAATAAAAGATTTGTTTGGATCTAATATAACTATAAATTTAATAATACAAGAAGAAGAAGAAGAAGAAGATGATATGATACTGATGATGATAACATATAGTTTTCTTGTAAATTTTAATTTTAAATTTAATTTAAATTTATAGAATGTCATTTCAAATTCCTTCAACTTTTTAGTTACCTTCTTATAGTTTTAGCTTTTTGTATGTAATTTACAAGACTAATTATTAAAAAAGATATTCCACTTCCTAAAAAAAAACCCCCTAAAACATCAAATGGATAATGAACTCCAACATAAATTCTGGAAAAGCATACTAATCCTGCATCAATGACTAAAAGAATAGGCAGAATTTTAGTATACTTATTTCCTTTAAATAAAACCAAGGTAGTTACAAAGCCAGCAACTATTAGAGTAGAATGTCCAGAGGGAAATGAATAGTTACTAGTATCAACAGACATTAGTGTATCCAAACCAGGAACAAAAGGTCTTGGTCTTTCAATATAATCCTTAGTTATAGAAACAATGGGAATCAGTATTAAAATTGAGATTGCTGCTATGACTACTGCCTTCTTTCCATTTTTACCTCCAAATATGAAAATTAGTCCAAGTACAAATGGTAAAAAAAGTTCCCTCCCATAAAGTGTTATCAAAATCATAAAGTAATTCAGCTCCGCAGGTAATTTTACATGAAATTCATTTATTATAATAAAAAGAGATTTATCAAAATTTATAAGATTATCAATATATATGTCATTTGATTTATTAATTACTATAACTGATAACAATATAAATGACCCAAAGCAAAAAATTGTTAAAAAAAATATTTTATTCATGCTTTAATATAAATTTCTTTAGGTTAATAATAACATTCTGATGATGATGATTATTATTATTATTATCAAGGACTATTTTATAAATATGCACCAGATTGTAGCATCGAACAAAGAATTATGACGTTATATTTTTAAACTATAATAAAAAATAAATTGTTTAGATTTTGTATTAAATAGTTCTTACATAAAATATATCACTCCTTTCTTAAAAGAGTATTAATTAACTCGGAGATTCTTTTATCAAGAATATTATAATGTGAATCTGTGAGCTTTCCTTTTTTAAATAGATTTGTTATTTCTTTTCGTATCTCTTCCAATTGTTTAACTCCTTCTAACTTGTCTTTTTTTAAGGCGTCATAAGTGAAGTCTATTCTATTCATGCTTGTATTTAGATAACTTCTTTCTCTTCTTTTATAATACCAACCTGC
>DASVEV010000311.1:0-3320 GCA_036380415.1 Nitrososphaeraceae archaeon | reverse complement strand
TGGGAGACAAAATCAAGATTAAATTTGCTGGCAAGTTAAACCGAATGAAAGATAATCGTGTGATTTGGATTCCTAAAAATTATTTAGATAATGTTAAAGAACTAGACGATAAGCAATTACTGATTACTATTGAATTGGAAGAAATAAAATAAAATCGAATTACTAATAAACTAAAACTTTCCTGGGTACAATAATAAAAAAATGACTAATAGAAATTGGGATGAAGATGAAGATTTCATAGGGGAAAGCATTTACGAAACCCAGGGAAGCCGTCTTAGGGCAATCGCACGTATAATTAAAAAATATCTTCAAATTAAAGGAGTTGAATCTAATCCAAAAACTGTGCACGATGCTATGGCTCCAATTATAAACATGGTATTGAACGATTTGGAATTTAGAAAGTTTACATTAGTTAGTTACAAGATCTTTATTTTTTATGATGAGAAAAACACGGAATTTTATATCAAAAGAATTACAGATGAAATGCTAGAATTAATCAAGGAAGAAAATATTGACAATTTGGATAGTAAAGAACTTGAGAACAAAATCAATGAATTAGAATCAAGTCTAAACAAAAAAGATAAGAATAACAAGAACACGAAATGAGTTCTAATTACAACATTAATCCAAAACCATGTGTTTATAATTGTAATACCCAAATCTATTGGAATACTTCAGTAAATGAATATTGGGAAGTATTTACCAAGAAAAAACATATTTGTCCTAATCGAGTCAACAAACCAGTAACTACTACTTCCAATAATGTAGCAGGAACCGTAGCAAGAACTAATACTAAACCCACATATTAAAGCAAAAAACCATGGAATTCAAACCAACCAAAATCAAAGATGTCCAATTCATTCGAATTACTAACTGGTCCAATTGACGCCATACAAAAGAAGTATGAAATATTATCTGATATTGTGACAGAGTATAATGGAAAAGTCCATGGCTCACAAAGAGATAGGGATCCTAAGACTGGCCTCATTGACTTGCTGGTATATTATGAAGTTCCTTTGGGACAGAGGGAAGAAGTGAAAAGGAAGTATGATAATTTTGTAAGAAATATTCAAATGGTATTAAAACAATAAAGAAATTAATTTATAAACTAAAATAATCGTTAAAAATCTAATTGAGCAATTTCTGTATTTTTATTCTCCTCGTAATAGGTTCTACCCCTATCAGTTATTGTAATAGTATCCTCATTAGAGGTGCCTACAAGTTTGATGAATGGATCCTCTTTCCTATCCATTCCTCTTGCTTCTCTTCTAATTAATTCTAAATCTCCCAATGCTGGATACATTTCTTGAATTTCATTTATTGTAATGTTATTTGAAGACTATTTGTTTGAACTATTATCTCTATTAGCCCACTTATCACGATTATATGCTTCTTCCAAAATTCTATTTTTTATCCATTGTTTATAATATTCATCTTCTGAAGAACTTGACTTTGGTGGAATTACATTACTATCAGACATGTATTTAATACAAGGAAATAAGATTATATTAAAATATACAAATATGTCTGAAAGAAATGATAATACTACGAAATTCCTTCATGCTTTTACTCAAAGTGTATTAAATTCTGACAGGTCTATAAGATGGGTAGCAATAACTGATCAAGATGGCAATATTATAAATGAACAAAATAGAGAAGAAGGCTTTAAATCACTTCTTACAAAAGAAGAGAACCAGGAATCTGCGATAAATACAATAATTAGACAAAAAACAAGGACTAAATTTGAACCAAAAATAGGAAAATTAAGTTATGCACTTGGACGATATCAAAAATTGAGTAGGTGTTTGATTCCAATCAATGAGAATTATTATTTGATTTTAACTATGGATTTTGATCAATATGATTTTGATAAAATAATAATGGAAAAAATTATTCCATTAATTAAACAAGAAAAAGAGAAATTCTAATCAGAAGAATTAATTTTATTCCACGAACTAATTGATAGATGTTTATTGTGAAAAAAATAGGATTGTCTATTTATTATTAATAAGAATTATTAGCCAACCGTAATCACACCTGTCATGAATGGATGTATTGCGCAATGATAATCAAATTCTCCTGCTGAATCAAATGTATTTTCAAATGTGTCTCCTGGAGATATTGGACCTGCGTCAAATAGTCCTTCATCAGAAGTTACAGTGTGTTGTATGGAATCATCATTTGTCCAAAAAACTGTGCTTCCTGTTGGCACGCTGATTTGAGAAGGATCAAATGACTGTTCATTGTTTGGATTGGCTGCTCCGGGTGCTATAGATACTGAACCTTCCTGAGAAAAGACAGGTGTTATTGTTGGATTTGCTAAAAGGCCAATGGATAGCATTATGCTTGTCATTAGTATAAATCTCGAAATAGTAGTTTTCATTGTATGCGATGGTGAAGTTTAATATATTAAGAATTATATTTAATTAATTTAACTTTTAATTTAAAATAATTGGCATGATTTCAACAACCACCACTTTTAACATCACTACAATAGGAATAAGATTTTCCTTCAATTCTATGATGGAATAGCAAAACAATGGCAAGCATCTCTGTCAAAGTCTGCTGTAAACAAAGAGTTCTATAGTGAATTAGAAAAAATATTTAAAACTGCTAAAGAATAAGTAGGAGTATAATCATAATTTTTTTGCAACGTAAAATAGTTCTTAGATATACCTATATTTTTATGTATTGTAAATGAATATAAAATTTTTTGATATTAAATTCAAAATAGAACATTGTAAGTATGAGTTGACACTTTTTCTGTCAACGTCTATATTATAAAATAATATTTCTTATTTTTTATTAACTTCATTACACTGAACAATGCTTATTTTATTTTTTTATGATTAATATAATTAATAATAAAACCATTATGGATTAACAAAATATTTTTTGATTTAAATTTCAATCCTAGAAAAACTATAATGTATAACATCCTGAGATAAATTAATTCTTGAGTTGGGACTCGAACCTTTATCCATCAAATGTAGTGTATTGTATACTTTCTAATTAAAATTTAATGTTTATCTTCATGTATTAATTTATCTTTAGGTCTATATCACAATTCATATTTCTATTCAATGCTGCTAATAGTTACAATATACAGATAATAAAGATGATTAAAATAAAGACAAATAATATGACGATTGACCTTTATTTATAACTCATATTCTTTGTTATAAATGATTAAGACAATTTACAAACTAAGGATTATTATAAGTATAGTTAATAATAATATTGTCTATGAAAAATGAATTTGTAGTATCAAAAATTGAGGCTTCTCAAGATGAAAAAACCCCTTTTGTTTATGTTGTATT
>DASVEV010000310.1:0-3710 GCA_036380415.1 Nitrososphaeraceae archaeon | reverse complement strand
GGAAAATTTGGCGAATTAATAGTACGTGTAAAAAATATTCCTAGTTCTACTAATCCAAAAACAAGTTATCTAGCTATATTATCTGTTATTGAATGCCTTCGATCAATTACCACAAAAGGAATAAAATATGGAACATAAAATTTGTTCAGATATGATATAATGTTTGTTGATTTTTTATGATTTTAATAACATAAACTTTTGGATATCAAATATAAGTGTCATGTTAAATAATTTAATTGCAATAGTTGTAATTTCTTTTATTATTGTAGGTTCATTATGGGGAATTGGTAATCTACTAAATCCAGTAGAAGACCATAGTATGAATTCAGAAGGAATTTTATTAATAACAGAAAATAATTTTTTTAATAATACAAACCCTACGCTTCATATTAATAGAAACATACCTGAGAAAATTACTATTGTAAATAAAGATTTTGTTCGACATGATTTTGTTATAGATGAATTAAATGTTAATACAGGATATCTTTTCTCCGGTCAAGATTTTACCACAGCTATCGCATCAAGCGAATCAGGAGCATTTGAATATTATTGTTCCCTGCATCCATCTACAATGCGAGGAAAACTTCTTATTTCTGAGAAGAAATAATCATTTGTCTTAAAATTTGTATTGTTCATAGAAAAAGTTAATTCTAAGGAATGGATAATATGATCTTCCATGTTTAACGCCGATTCAGGAAAAAGTAGCAGTAATAAAAAAAAATTCCATAAAATTAATTTGGGAATCCGACAAACAGTACTTGAAAGAGCGCATTATCGTTGTCAAGGTTGTTCCATTAAATTTAATACACAAGAGACTCCATTTTTTTCACATATTAACGGATCATTAAAAGATAATAGTCCTGCTAATCTTAAAGCTCTTTGCAAAAAGTGTTATGTAAAAACCGGAGAAAATAAAATCAAAGACAATATGGTAGGTAAAATTAGGTCATTAATTAGACGAGTAATTTGACAAAATGCGAGGACCTGTTAATTTAACGAAACAGTATTAGTTGTGGATGTCCTATTCAAACTTGAATGTTATTAAGATTTGAAAGGAATAGAACATCCACTATTGTAATTATGTATTCTCTTTATCTATACATTCTTGGTTTAAGTCTACGGAATACCTCCAAAGCGTTAGATATATTTGATGACGAGAAACGAAGTCATATTGCTATATGGAACGGGATTCAAAGGTTTGGTTCTTCTCAAATCTACAAAAGGAAAAGAATTTCTGCATTCATAGTAGATGAAACTATCATTCAGATTGGGAATCATCACTTTTGGTTATGGATAGCAATTGCACCAGTTAATAGAACTATCCTTGGAATCTACATTTCTGAAGAAAGAAACATGTTTGTAGCAGAAAACTTTATTCGATCGCTTGTCTCCAAGTATGGTAAACATACAGTATATACCGATGGTAATACATGGTATCCTCAAGCATGCAACTTTTTGCATCTAAAACATAGATTACATTCACCACTGAAAAAGAATCTAATTGAAAGGGTAATGCAGTATTTCAAGGATAGAACAGAATGTTTTGATGATTACTATCCTTGTACTAAAAAAATAAATTGTGATCTGTCAAATGTATACAATTGGCTTAACCTGTTTACCTATGCATACAATACCAAAATAAAAAATACAGTTCCATTCCTCAATGGAGGTAAATGAATGTTAAATTAGCAGGACCTGATTTACCTATAGTTCATAAAAATGTTGATGAAAATCGCTAAAAATGATTTTGTATGACAGTCACAATTATTGCTATAGTAAGATATTGAGTAAAATAGGTTTGAAACTAAAAGTAACATAATCCGAAAATCACTACCATAACATCACTATCACATTATCACATTAACGTTAGTACATTTACTCGAAAATAGTGTTGAATGTGTTTTTTCTTTAATATGTTTTACTTTTGGATTTAATATAAAGGTTGATGAAATACCCTAAAAATGTTCATAATTTATTATTTTATTATAGACAGTCACAATTATTGCTATAGTATGATATGGAGTAAAATAAATTTGAGCCAATGCTATTCTTTTGGTTTTTGTATGTAGGGAATCAATTAAATCTTTGAATCAACCCAATACAGCATCATGACTCCTTTAATTCTCACCACTAAAAATTATAAGTGCTTTAGATGTATTTGGGAGGCTGAGACCAAATAAATACAAATAGAAAAAATATATACATGACTATAATTGTTGTGGATGTTCTATTTCTAACAAATCGTAACAACATATGCTATAATGGAACATTCACAGCTAATACTGTTTCGTTAAATTAACACAGCCAAATGCGATTCTTAAAATTAATATCATTTACGCTTACTCTTTAGATTGAAGGAATGATTCTTTATGTTCTTCAGAACAGAAATGTTCTATCTTGAGAACACCTCTATTAGAATCTCCCTCAATATGGGGCCATCCTAACTCGAAGAATTTTTTTCCACAATAACCGCAAATCTTAAAGTCCATTTATAATATTTCTTAAAAATGAAATAAAATCCTTTTTTTTAATAACCAATATATTTTATAATATATATTATTTCATTATGCCTATACTCCTTCAATTAATTTGTGATCAATGCAAGAAAGTCATTTTAGAAAAAATGGGTGAAAAGAACCTTACCCTTGAACGGTTCCCAATTACTAGTCAAGAAGCAGAAAAATTAAATAAAGAACATCGAGGCCATGAATGTCATATAGAGGCTGTAGAAAAAATCAGTTGAGATTTTTATCATGATATTTTTATGAGCAATATATTTGAGTTCCATTTTTCGATCCTCAAATGTGTAAAGTAATAGAATAGTCTGATTGATTTTTCTTCAAAAGAAAGTTATATAGGAAACTTTAAATTCTATGTATTCCGCATAGTTTCATGTCTAAAGGTATAACAATAACCTCTACAATATTTGGCATGTTTTTATTAACTCTTATGGCAACAGGTATCCAAATTCCGACCTTCTCCGTATTCGCTCAAGAAAGTGAGATTGAATCTGTGAATGCTTCCAACTCTGGGTCTGGTAACGCTACTAGCGCTCAAGAAACCGATATTGAGACTGTGAATGCAACCAGCAGTCCATCATCCAATGCTACCAGCAGTGAATCCTCTAATGCTACCAGCAGTGAATCCTCTAATGCTACCAGCGTGGCTAAAGCAGCACAAGCTAAACCCGATGCAGCTACTATTTCAGCAGGTGAATCTTTTGCTCAACAAGGAACAGTGACTTCTACACAAGATCCTTTGCCAGGGCATGAAGCTCATCAATTAGCATTAATTTTACCTCCAAGAGATGACGGTGCAATATACCAAGGTACACTTACATATACAGCAAGTAAACCAGTTGAAGTTGTAATTTTACAGAACTTTGCAAATGAAACTGCCGTAGATCCAACTTATGGTGGTATCGCTACTGCTCCATTGGGAGAAGGAACAGTTGCAATTAGTCTCTTGACCCCCGTATATACTGGACCAATCAATGCAGCTTCCATTCCATTTGCAGGAAATGCTCTCGCGTTACACACTTTAAATGGTGAGCCATTTGCTGCTACTTATACCGTTACCGGTGATGTCGCTCAAGCTCAAACATTTAATGCAGTAAGTCCACCACCACTAGCAGAAGCAACTCAGGCAGAAACAGGTGATGGTAAAGATGGAGATGGTAAAGATGGAGATGGTAAAGATGGAGATGGTAA
>DASVEV010000309.1:0-2808 GCA_036380415.1 Nitrososphaeraceae archaeon | reverse complement strand
CAGAGATTAGTACAATGATCTCTGATCTTAAGACATTGATTAACATTCCTAGTGTTTCTGCAAAAGATCAAAATCTTGTTGAATGTGCAGAAGCAGTTTCTGCTCTTATGAATAGAGTAGGGATTAAATCAGAAATTATTTATCTTGATCCTAAAGATAAAAATATTGTAACTTCTTATCTTCCTCCTCCTATAGTATACGGGGAAATAAAATCACAAAAAAATCCAAACAGCAAAACTATCTTATTTTATAATCACTATGATGTTCAACCTGAAGATCCTTTAGATCAATGGGATGTTCCTCCTTTTAGTGGTGAGGTTTCTGGAAATTATATTTATGGAAGAGGTTCATCAGATGATAAAGGCGAATTAATTACTCGAATAAAAGCAGTAGAGTATTTCCTAAGAGAAACAGGTGATGTTCCATGCAATATTAAATTTATCGTAGAAGGAGAAGAAGAAATCGGAAGCATACATATAGAAAAATATCTAACCAAATACAAAGAAAAATTTGCTTGTGATGGAATTATATGGGAATTTGGATATATAAATGAAAAAAATATACCCATCATAAGTTTAGGGATGAAAGGTTTACTGTATGTTGAATTGATTGCTTGTGGTCCAAATAAAGATACTCATTCCAGTTTAGCAGTAATTGTGGAAAATCCAGCATGGAACTTAATTAAATTACTCAATAGTATGAGAGATGAAAATGGACGAATATTAATATCAGATTGGTATAATGATGTAAGAAATTTTAATCAAGAAGAAGAAGAAATTCTTAATTTAGAATTGTTTGAAGCAAATGAATTTAAAAAGGAATACGGCATATCAAGATTCCTAGGTGATATTTCGGGAATTGATGTTAAAAAAGCATTATGTGGCTCTCCTACATGTAATATTGCTGGTTTTGTTTCAGGATATGTAGAACAGGGTGCTAAAACTATAATCCCATCATTTGCAAAAGTTAAACTTGACTTTCGTCTTGTTCCTGATATGGATCCACAAAAACAATTTGCTAAACTCCAACAACATATAAAAGACTTGGGTTTTAAAAACATAAATATCAACTTTATTCATGGAGAAGCAGCCGCTAGAACTTCACCAAATGATCCATTTGTTAAAATAATAAAAGAGTCAGCTAAAAGAGTTTTTGGAGATGTAATTTTAAATGTATCATCAGCTGGGACTGGACCGATGCACTCATTTCAAAAGATTCTCAAAGCGCCTTCTGTTTCAATAGGCAGTACATATGTATACTCTAGAATACATTCGCCAAATGAATTTGCAAGAATTGATCTTTTGACTAATATTACAAAATGCATAGGAGAAATTATGGAAAACTATAATTAATAGAAAAACTAATAAAATTTCTTTTCCCAAATTTATACTACTTTATCTTGGCTTTTATGTCTAGACATAATGTAAAACCCATGAGCAGAAATTAATAAAGCTGATAAAGACATTTTTGTAGCAAATACTGGATTCCATGGTGTATTAGGATTAGGATAGGGTACATTAATATCATCTAATCTTATTATTCCATTTATTGCATCTACTGTAATAAATGAATTCCATATAACAAAATTATAAATAAACTCGTATAACGATATTACCATTATAGCAAGGACAATTAATTGAAAAATAGATATTATCGATTCAGGAATTTTCTTTACTTTATCTGCCCCTAATTTTGTAACACAATACCAACCAACAACAGTAACTATCATTAAATAAGTTACCAATTTTGCTAATCCTGGAAAAGGAAATTCTGTATTGACAAGAACTTCACCTATAACTACTTTTCCTGTCCTTAAATATTCATCTATGCTTACGTATAAAGAATAAAAAGTAATTAGAGACATTGTTATAGCACAAAAGTAAAATACAATTAGAAAGACTGTTCTTGCCCTTTTCTCATCATTTTTTTGTAAAGAACTACGCATTATATTATACTCCTACTTTATTGATCTTAGTTATAAAAATTCACATAAAAATTTTTAGAATTTATAATATTATATTCATGCTTATATTATTATAGTTAAGATCCAAGATTAGTTTATGCAAGAAAAAAATATGTTAAATTGGAACAAAGTACGGCCAACTTGGGATGAATATTTTATGCTTCAAGCTGAAATTGCAAAGTTAAGATCTAATTGCCTAACGAGACAAATAGGAGCAGTTATAGTTAGAGATAATAGGCAGATAGCAACAGGTTATAATGGAACTCCTCCTGGAATACTTAATTGCATAGATGGAGGCTGCAAAAGATGTCAAGAAAGAATTAATGGAAAATTGAATTCGGGGGTTAATTTAGAAAGATGTTTATGCACCCACGCTGAAGCTAATGCAATCATGCAATGTGCATTATTTGGAAACGGTTCAAGCACAAAAGATACAACGTTGTATAGTACATTTGCACCTTGCTTAGAATGTAGTAAAATGTGCATAACTGTAGGCATCAAAAGAATTGTTGTTCTCCATGATTATCCTGAAGATGGTAACATATTATTACAAGAAGCAAATATAAAGCTTGATAAATTAAAGAGAAAAGAAATTCTTCCTTGGTGTAAATTCATCTAATAAATTGTCTATAATAATATTTTTTTCTATATCTTGCTAAATGGTGTATTGTTAATATAAATATATATATATTTTTACTACCTCTCATAATAGTAATTTTTTCTATAATGAAAGAATTTTATACTACTTTATACTGAATAAAGAAAAATATGACTAAAGATAAATATGATCTTTCTATAAATGAACAAGAACTACAAACTATATTGGATTCTCTTAGCAATACTAT
>DASVEV010000308.1:0-16547 GCA_036380415.1 Nitrososphaeraceae archaeon | reverse complement strand
AGAATCCAAATTCTATCTTACACATAATATATCCAACTATCTGATTTTTTATCTCTGCTACAATAAATGCTTCAGGTAATTCTGCTAAAATAGAAGTGAAAAAATAATCAGAATAATGTTCTGGAAGTGTTATCATGTTTATATTAATAACAAATGGAAGATCTTTTTCTTCGCAATTACGAATAACATAACCACCAACACTTCTAAGAATAGATTGCAATTTCTATATTTAATTTGACATGGTATTTAACTTTATATACAAGAACAAATTCGTAAAGTATTTTAAAATAAATAGATAAAAGTTATCTCAGATATTATAATAATTCTTATTGTTTTATAAAAACTGTAATATTAGGATCAGGACAAATCAGAACCTTACTTGATTTTCCATAACGTAATACCATATTTTGTAAAACTTCTTTAACATTATTAAAAGTGTTAAATCCTAATTTTGTTTTAGTATAATGAAACGGTATCGAAGAAACTATGCCAAGGTGATATTCATTTTTTAAATTCTCAAGATAAACTAAATGCTCTAATCCATTTACATAATTTATTTTTTTGATTTCAGAAAGATTCAATCTACCTTCTAAATACATAGTTAAAGCACCCTCACCTATACCATGGCTATTTTCTGCTAGTAAAACAGCCGTTCCTTGATTTTTCAAAACTCCTATAGAATTCCATAATGAATATAATGAGTTAGTAAGAGTGATATGATTCTCAGGTTCTGGACCTGCACTAAGTATTAATGACTTTTGCTCATTGAGATTAAAATTAGTATTTGATTGAAAATCTGAAATTGTGGATTTAATAAATGATGAATTAAATCCATAATAAAGACGAGAAATTCCATATTGATTAGATAAAACCTCGATAGAATAGTAACCTAATTTATCATAAAACTCTAACGCTATTTTGAGTGGTTCCCTTATTTGACCAGAATTAGGTCGTATAATTTCGTTAGAATGAAAAATTTCATTCATCAAACCATTTAGAAAACTTCTTATCAATATAGAAGGAGTTCCACTGAATCCAAAAAGAGGTTCATATCCCATCTTTGAAATAAAAATAACATTATCAAATTTTTTGATTTTTTCATAAAAATCGTTTCTATCCATTTGGAAAATTCTGATGTTATCATCATAATGATTTTTAATTTGAAGGAAAGAGTCAGAAAATGTTCCAATTTCAATTTCCTTTGTGATATCAGTTTTATTAATTTCTATCAAAAAAGATATTATTTTTAATATGGACTTTGAAGAGGATAATGGAAAAATGAGAGTTTTCTTTGAAAATTTTATATTAGTTAGAATTTCTTTTATATTTTCATTCGATAACAAATCTAACTTTGGATAACAGCTCAACAAATTTTCTTGTTTAATATCTAAAACTACATCTGTTGAACCATAACCAAGCCATATCTCTGGCATAGATATAATTGTAAAGAATTAAAATAAATCTTTTTCATAGTATAGATAAATGAACGATAGTTATACAACTAACCTTGCAGAATTCCTAATACAATCTAATTCTTTAAAGTTTGGGAATTTTAAACTAGCGAGTGGTAAAAATAGTAGTTTTTACATTGATTTAAGGTTAATACAAAGTTTTCCTGGAATATTTCATCAGACAATCATTGCATTAAGAGATATTATTCAATCAAAAAATCTCCGATTTGATATGCTTGCTACAATTCCTACTTCTGGGTTAATTTTTACTTCTGCACTAGCATATGAAATGTTTCGACCACTAATTTATCTAAGAAAAGAAAAGAAGGGTTACGGAATTAATAATTTAGTCGAAGGAAGGTTGGAAAATACTCAAAAAATATTATTAATTGATGATGTAGTTACTACAGGACAATCCTTAAACATTGCTATTGAAAACCTTAGAAATAATGGAGGAATAGTCGAAAATGTTTTATGTATATTGTTAAGAGGGGACAATACGACAATAAAAAATTTTAACGCAATTGGAATAAATTTACACTTTTTATTAACTATCAACGAGTTGGCAAATATTCTCTATAAAAATCAGTGGATAAATGATGAAAAAAAACTATCATTACAAAAATAATTACCCTTCATAGATCATAAGGTTTTTTTCTTCTAATAAATTATGAAGATTATGTACAGCACGATATACTTCTGCTTCTTTTTTAGCCCCTGTACAAACTAACTTCCCACTTGCAAACAGAAGGATAACTGTTTTTGGATCTAACATTCTATGGATTAACCCAGGAAATTGTTCAGGTTCATACATACTGCGAGGAAGAACCCTAGCAGCTAATTCTAAGTGAATTTTACCTCCTAAACTTGCGGATGCAACTATATTTTGTATTTCAATTATGGGTTCATTTGCGATTTGTATGCTTCCTTTTTTCAACTTTTGAACGACACTTTTCACTGCTTTAATTGCCTGATCTTCTGATTTGGCTCCTGTACATACCATTTTTCCCGAGCTAAAGATTAAAGTAGCAGTTTTGGGAGATTTTAGTCTAAAAACAAGACCCGGAAATTGATCTGGGTGATATTCAACATCAGGAAATATTTGTGTGATTTGATTTAAATTAACCGTTTGATTTATAGTTGCAGAAGCGACAACATTCTCAATACTTACAATGGGTTTAGTTTGCGGCATATTGGTATGCGGTTTGTGAACTATATAAATATATTATATAAACTTTTAAAAAATGATTTTAGAAATCAGCATTATTTTAAATCGATTGTTTTATAGTTAACTCATATTATATAAATAAGAATTTTGTAGTCATTATATGTCATTTAGAATAGACAAAGATTCACTAGGAGAATTTAAAGTCCCGGATACTGCATATTATGGTCCATTTACAGCTCGCGCAATAGAACAGTACAAAGTAACGGGAAATAAATCTCATATAAACCTTATAAAAGCTTATGTTATGATTAAAAAATCAGCAGCATTAACTAATTTTGAATTACAAGTCTTAGATGAGAGAATTGCGAAAGTGATTATTCAAGCTTGCGATGAAATTTTATCAGGACAATTCTTAGATCAATTTGTTGTAGACGCAATTAATTCAGGAGCGGGTACTGCTTTTAATATGAATGCAAATGAAATAATCGCAAATCGAGCCTTAGAAGTTCTGGGAAAAAGTAAAGGCGACTATATGACTGTTAGCCCTAATGATCATGTTAATATGTCTCAATCAAGTAATGATACTTTTCCAACAGCAATGAATATTGCAATATTAATTAACATTAATTTAATTATAAAATCTCTTGATGTAATGATTGCATCTTTAAAAATGAAATCTATTGATTTTAAAAATATTATAAAAATTGGAAGGACTCATCTCATGGATGCTATTCCTGTAACATTGGGCTCTGAGTTTGAAGTCTATGCATACGCACTAGAGAGAGCTAAAGAAGAAATTATCAATAGCCAAAGAAAATTAGAGTTCATTGGAATAGGTGGAACAGCAGTTGGAACTGGTGTTAATACACCGAAAGGCTATCGAGAAAAAATTGTTAAACATCTTTTTAACATTTCTGGTTTAAATTTAAAAATATCTGAAAACCTTCACTTTTTCCTCCAAAGCAAATTCGATATATCTAATTTTTCTTCAGGATTAAGAAACTTAGCACTTGAACTAATAAAAATTGCTAACGATCTAAGACTTATGTCTTCTGGCCCCATAGCAGGCTTAGCTGAAATACTTATTCCAGCAGTTCACGCAGGTTCTTCTATTATGCCAGGAAAGGTCAATCCTTCTCTGGCTGAATGTTTAAACATGATTTGCTTTGATATTATAGGAAAGGATGTTTCTGTAGCCATGGCTGCACAAGCTGGACAGTTTGAATTAAATGTAATGATGCCAGGAATGCTAAAGAATGTATTAGATGCCACAGACATGTTAATAAATTTCCTGCCAATTTTCGCAACCAATTTTATTAATGGAATTCAAGCAAATTCTGAAAGATTAAAACAACAAGTGGAAAACAGTCCAATTCTCATAACCTTATTAAATCCATATTTGGGATACATGAAAGCAGCCGAAATATATAAAGAATCATTAAGAACGGGTAGAGGGATAAGAGAACTGATTTTACGAAATAATTTGATGAGTAAAAAGGAATTAGAAGATGCGCTATCTTATGAGAAAATCATAGGATTAGTTTAATTTTGATTTGGATAGAATATTATTAAATCTTTTTGCATACGTGTAGAATGTATAAGTATTCTTATTTTCTAATAATATTAGGAAAAATAGCTTGGAAAGTGCAATAGTAGCACTTGAAAATTGCAATTTAGAAACAGGAATAAACCAGGAGGAGTTTGAATGTTTAAGGAGCTATCTCGGCTTTGACAATGAAGAAGAGCTAAAATCCTATTTAAAACATTATTTTGTCTCCAAGGTTTAACCATTAAATATATTTAACTTTATAGAACTTTCATTCAATTTATTCAGTATTATAAAAGTATCATATACGATTTTTCCTAAAGATTATACTTTATAAAAAAAATATAAGTTTGAAGTAGCACTTAATTTCTATAAATTATATATTAGATATTATCTAATTTCTTATATTGCAGAAATTTGTTTATTAACTATGCATCCAGAGGACTTGAATAAAATTTGGTTTTGTGAAGATTGTCAAAGTAGTTTTTTTTTCAATTCAGATGCTGAAGATCACAAAGAAAAAACTGGACATGTAAAAATGAGAAAATTTAGTTCTGTATCAGGTGGAATTATACCAAAATAAAATTCGGTTTTGCTTATTTGCTGTGCTTATATATCGTTAAATTCGTTTAATTTGTATATTGAAGAATTTGCTTCTGAGAATTATCAATTGTTCGAGTTGCAGATTTAAAATTTGTATTTGTTGTTAACATGAAATTATATAGGGGTACAGGAATTAGAAACTTTTCAAAAATAACTTCATAACAATATTTAGTTAAAACTTTTAGATACATTATCAGAATATTGCAATATTTTATTAGTATTGATAGGATTATGAATTAGAGTTATCATTACCATATAACAAGGAACTTTTATCAATAGTATAGAAACAAATGAAGTAATTTAATATAACTAGATTAACAAAATAAATAATTCATTAATCTTACAATTAAAATGTAGTATACTAACTATATCTAAGTAAATATTAATATAAAACTAAACGATATTTTCTAAATCACCTATTTTTTCTGACAATAAATCAAAACCTTGTTGCCAAAATTTTTTGTTAGAGATATCAAAACCAATTTCAGTTAATAAAGTTTCTGGCTTTTTTGAACCTCCTGCAGAAAGTAAATTCAAATATTTCGGGATAAAAGATTTTCCTTCTTTTTTGTACATATTAAATAACGATAAAACTAGAAGATTGCCAAAAGCATAAGCATAACAATAGAAAGGAGTATGATAAAAATGGGGTATGTAAGTCCATTCCCACATAAAATCATCGGAAACAATTACTGAATTTCCAAACTGCTCCTGAAGATTCTTTTTATATAAATTCGAAACATTATCAATATTAGCATTGTTTTCGATGACTTTACTATGTGCATCAATTTCAAATAATGTAAAATATGATTGTCTCATAATAGTTGCATACATATCATCTATTTGTTCTGCTAACAGGATAGATCTTTCTTGTTCTGTCATTTCTTCCGCTAATTTTTCATTCAATAACATCTCAGCAAACACAGAAGCTGTTTCAGCTAAAGGAAGAGGAGCATGAGAGACAGCGATTGGGAGGTTTGAAGAACAAATACTATGTATAGCATGTCCAAATTCATGAGCCATTGTAGAGATATCACGATACATACCATCATAATTCAATAGAATGTATGGAGTTAGTTTAGGAGTAATAGTAGAACAAAATGCTCCACTCATCTTTCCCTTTCTTATTTCTGCATCAATATGATTTTTATTAAAAACTATTTCTGCGTACTCTCGAAATTTAGGATCAAATGACTCAAATACATTTAAAACTATGTTTACTGCTTGCTCATAAGTATATCTCTTTTGTACCATTCCTTTTTTAACAAAAGGTGCGTACAAGTGATAACGTTCTAGTTTTTTTAATTTTAACATTTTTGCTTTTAAATTGAAATATTTATGAAAAATAAAAGAATTTTTCTTACATGTGTCCAATAATGTAGATACTACACTATCGCTTATATCATTATAAACGTTTCTTACAGAAATGGGTGAATCAAAACCGCGGATTTTAATGTTTTCATCATGCCATTGTACTATTAAATTTAAATATATCTCACCTAACACTCCACTATTGTTTTTATATACATTAAACAATGATTTATATGCAGCTTTCCTTTCCTCTGATTTGTTACTTCTAACTAGTGACATTAGTTTTTCCTTATTTATAAATTTCTTTCTTGTTATCTTGTTATTTCTCTTTATTTCAAGAACAAATTCAAAACTATTGGTCATTCGATCATATATTTTGACTAATGCAGTTGGTCCACTTACTTCGAGTATATTAACAATTTTTTCTTCTTTTTCAGATAAGGTATATTTACTTAAAATCCTTTTATGAGTAAGAAAGTGTTTATAAACTGGATCGACTGTTTGAATTATTCTATTTGCATCTTTTTCTTTTAGACCATTTTTGAACCATATATCAAAAAAGATTAAATTATTAGAAATTTCAGTACCTAATAGCTCCATTTCTGTAACTAAGGCAGAATATTCATTAGAAGAAGTATTGGATGAATATTGCAAATGAGCGAAACCTATTACCATATTTAATTTTTCTGAAATCTTCTCCAATTGTAATAACATTTCAGAAAATTTTTGTGAAGAAATATTATCATTCAATAAGTTACGGTTATTTTCGAATTTTTTGACATCAACATGCAAAATTTTTAAATAATTTTTTATGATATTTTCTTTCTCATCTACCAATTCGGATAAATCCCAATGTCCTAACTGAGGTTTTTGTAATAGATTCATAATATAAAAAATTTATAGTCTTGTATTAATAGTTATCAATTAAGTGTTAATTCTTATAACGTCTGTTGAATATTGATTCTAAATCTAATTACAATCATATTATACCAGTAATATAGAAATTATTAATATATGAATCAAATATTGTTTGATAGGACAATTTATCTTAAGTCTTCCAACAAACTATCGTCCCGATAATTATTTGGATCTAATCTGAATCCTTTTGTATTTTCATAAGGGATGTCACTTAACTTAAGATGATAGTCCAAATTTCGTCTTTTAAATTGCTTTGTAAGCCATAAAACAAATTGCTGTTCATGATTTATTCCTTCTTCCTTGGAAATTTCAGGAAAATATACTATCAAGTTTTCCATAAGAGAAAGGTCAAAATATATGTTGAAGAAATCCCATCCTAAAGCAGCCCCATTAGATGAGACTTCACAATTAATTTCTGATCTAACAGAGAATTGCAAATATTCTATAAACTCAAGAATTTTTTTTCTTTCTTTATCAAAATTCAAACAAGACCCAGATATTACAATCATTGGTGGTTTTTCTGAGAATTTTTTCAATACTGTATATATAGAATAAGAATATAAAAACAAAGCTAAAAAACTTTTATTATTTGATTGGTTGTTAAAATGAACTTAATAAGATATCCTTAAGTTTTGGCATTCTCCGGTTTAATAATTACGACTGGCAAATTTAAGTAGAGGTAAAATTTCCTTAAGTTTTAAAGTTTCGTAAATGTCAAAAAAGAAAAACGAGAATAAATATTCAAAAGAACTATTGAAATGAAATAAGATAAAAATCCATAAATTATAGTCTATAAGAATAGTTCTAATGATTTCTGTCTTCTCATAAATTCACGATAAAGCAGTTATGGATGCTCCTTTCCTGGAGAACACTTAGTATATCTCTTTTTTCTTATTTTGACTTATATTCTTTCCTTCTTTTAACATTGTTTTCCTTATAAAATTTAAAACAATACGTAAAAAGTATTTTAATTTGTAATTATAGGGAACTTATATTTAATTATTTATATCTTAATTACTTCTAATTCAATATCCTTAATTAGATTCATTATTCTTTGTTTTTCATTGCCCAAACTCTTTTGTTCAATTATTATATGTGTAACTTTTTCATAACATTTTGAAATCATTTGATTTAGCATATCTTTATTAATATTAACTAAATTGTATTTATTTGCTATATGACCTATACCATATTCAGTATTTAGTATTAATTTGTTGAATTTGGAACCATAATGATTTCCTCCTAATCCTATTCCAATATCTTTTGCGTGAGTAATCTTTTTTGTTAATGTATCTAATAAAGAATCACATACGAATGATGCATTCTCAATATTTTTCCATTGGTCTTCAGAGGAACCTATTTCAACAAACATAACAGGTTTTTTTAAACTAGTGGGACCGTGATGAGTTGTTTCTATAGTTATATCACACAAAGGAACCTTTTCTCTTATTTGGAATATTTTTACAAGATAATTTTTTTGCAATGATGGATATGCAATTCCTAACTCAAATTTATTTCCACCATAAGAATTCGTGTAATAATTTCCGGGAAAATGACATGTCAAAGATGGAATCTTGCTTTTTGATTGATGTTTAGAAAGAAAAATCAAAGCATCGGTTTTGTTACATAGGGCATCTATACTATCAGCATATATTAATGGATTTTTAGATATAAACATGGAAATATTATCGTACAGAGAAGATTTAAAATAGAACTTTTTTATTTCTTTGAATTTTTTGTTTTCTTGTAAATATTCTATCATTGTTTTACTAGCTGGATCCATTTCAGAAGTAATTAATGTAAAGAACATATGATCTAGTGTAAAAATGTATAATATTTTAATAATTACCTTAATTAATTTATTAAATTGAAATCCAAAACATTTAACATTAACGCAAAATATTCTAGAGTGTGAGTAATTGGGAAGAAAATAATCAAGACGATCGTGATGATCTACATATTCTTACTTTACCCAATATTAAATATCTAGTGGATGGATTGAATGTATTGCTTCAAACTAACCTGGATGGAGAAAAGAGGTCTCAGGTTATTAGGTTAAGAGAAAAATTAATCAATATATCCAGTTCAATAATAAACGATTTTAATTGAACCAAATATTATCTTTTGAACCCTTATTGTGATTTCCAATCTTTTACAGTGCTTCTTAAGTGAGTCAAGGATCTAATTTGACCACCATTAATTTTTTTATACAAAGACCAATATGTTTCACGGTTAACATCATTTCTATCTTTTAATACTTTCAAATGGTATCTCATTGCTCTTATTTTTTTCACGTATAACTCTTTTTTTCCTGTTCTTGCTGTTTTGCGACCTTTCTTAGATCCAGCGCCGGTTCCATGCTTCTTTTTTGTCTCCAATTTTGCTTTAGCTTTACCTCGAGAAGTTCCTTTGGGCTTTGATGTCCATATAACACCATTTTTAATTAAAGATCTTATATCTTCTCTTGTTATAGAATCCGCTATATCATCAAGCTTATCAGGTTCAAATTTAACTCTATTAGAACCCACATTAAGCATTCTAGCGACTAATTCCCGTTTCTTTTTAAGATTTACAACCAATATCTATTCATTCTCCTTTATTTGAGATTTATTTCGTAATTTAGAATCTTTTCCTGGGTTCAAAACTTTAAATCCCAATTCATCTGCTTTAGTCAAAATTTGTTTTCTCTTTAATTTTCCAACAATATGACCTATTCTTACAGCATCTTTTTTTGAATCTAATATTAACAGATCATTGATATTGTATACTAAATTATCAGTATATCCTGATGGATGAAGTCCTCTAGCGGCCTTTGGGCCTCTATATCCAACTTTTACTAATTGAGGGACTCCAGAAACTTGTAGTCTCATTTTATTATCTTTCCCTTTAGGCCTCCTCCAGTTTTCTGCAAGCCTGTCGTATCTCCAGCTTTCTTGTCTTACAAATTTAGGTCGGTGTTCCGATACTTTTTTCCGTTTTTCTAGCAGTTCCTTATTAATAACCATGAGTAAGCAGTTAAAATAGAATTTTAAATTTCAATAAATATGTTTCCCTTTAACAAAGTAATAGATTAAAATTAAGGAGACATCAAAAAAATACTAGATAACACAAAGGTTAATAATTACAAAAAAAAATACATGTATGAGCAAATATGAATTACCACCTGTACCATATAATTATGATGCACTAGAACCATATATTGACGCAAGAACTATGGAAATACACCATACAAAACACCATCAAACTTATACAGATAAACTCAATACAGCACTTGAGAAATGTCCTACTGAAATTCAAGAAAAAGATATCGTGGAAATACTATCCAATCTTGATCAAGTTCCAGCTGATCAAAAAAGTGCAATCAACTTTAATGGGGGAGGATTTGATAACCATCGAATATTCTGGCACAACATGAAACCAAACGGAGGGGGTGAACCAACCGGGTCTATTGCTGATGCAATAAAGTCGTCATTTGATAGCTTTTCAGGCTTTAAAGAAAAATTTTCTTCTACTACTGCATTGATTCAAGGTAGTGGTTGGGGATGGCTTGTATACAATCCATCCACTAATAAAGTAGAATACAAATCAATGCCAAATCAGACAAGTCCAAGAACAGAAGGTTTGATACCACTTTTAGGATGTGACGTATGGGAACATGCATACTATCTAAAATATCAGAACAAACGCCCTGACTACATTTCTGCTTGGTGGAATGTTATAAACTGGGAAGACGTTTCACAACGTTTTGATAAGATCAACAAATAGAGGTTTTCTCCTCAATAATTTTTTATACTACATCAAATGTCATGTTAAATTATACGAAAATATGATATTATTTTATTTATCAATAACTTAAATGCTTTGTAATCATCACCATTAGAAGTAAATTCAATTTGAAATACATTATTATTATTATTTATTAGAAAGATATATTCATCTTTATTAATAACTAGCCCTGGTTGTGGAGAAAATGAATATTGTATATACTTATTTATATTCGAGGTATTTTCTATATTTGATATATTTATATTTGTTATAGTTTCCTTGAGTTTTTCTAAATATGATTTATAGTGGTTAGAAAACGTATCTCCTGGATCTAGAATTTTTGATTTAATAGTAAAATATTCTTGAAATGTATCTACAGAAGAATCTAATGGAGAAATGAAACTAGTTATTATAGATAGATCATTATCAGAAAATTGATCTCTAAATTCAACATATGTCCAATCTGAGGGATACATTAATTCTACAGAATGTTTTTTATTTTGATATGGTTTAAAATCAGTTGTAGGTGATTCCGCAAAAATTTGATTAAAATTAAAGAGTAATAATAAAAGTGATTGTAATAACACGACTGACCAAAATAAATTCATTTTCTATTCTTTACTAATTAGTAAATTTTATTTCTTAGATATGGTAACAATTGGTACAAAGATTATTTGTTAGACATAAAAGAGAAAAATTTAGGTAAGAGATACTTCTATATATACATCATCAGGTATTCTCAATCTCATAAGTTGTCTAATAGCTTTATCATCCGCACCTAAATCAATTACTCGTCTATGAATCCTTAATTCGTATTTATCCCATGTATTTGTCCCTTGTCCACAGGGAGATTTCCTTGTTACTACTTTCATTTTTTTTGTAGGCAGTGGATAAGGACCTTTTAAATTTATACCACTTTTTTCACCTATTCCTTTTATTTCAGAACAAACACCTTCTAATGTAGAAAGATTGGTGCTTGTTAGTTTTATTCTAGCTGCTTGGGGCATTGTAAGATTTCACTTTTACTTCTTTTCGTGTTTTTCTGTAATGGATTTAATAACTCCAGCAGCAATTGTAGTCCCCATATCCCTTAATGCAAATCTACCGATTTCAGGGAATTCTTTGAAAGTTTCTATAGCAAGAGGTCTAACTGGTCTAATTCTCACAATTGCTGCATCTCCTGTTTTAAGAAATTTTGGTTTTTCTTCCAAGACTCCGCCAGTTTTAGGATCGATTTTGGCAACAAAATCCGATAAAGTCGCCGCGACTTGTGCTGTATGAGCATGTAATACTGGGGTGTAACCAGGTGCCATAGCAGTTGGATGGTGGATTACTATTATTTGAGCTTCAAATTCTTTAGCAACACTTGGAGGGTTATCTGGATGCCCTATAACATCTCCTCTATGAATAGATTTTTTGTCAATTCCTCTTAAATTAAATCCTATATTATCACCAGCTTCAGCTGAATTCATCTGGGTATGATGCGTTTCTATAGATTTGACTTCTCCAGTTACTCCTGCAGGCATGACTATTACCTTATCATTAGCCTTAACAACACCTGTTTCTACTCTGCCTACCGGAACAGTACCTACACCCGTAATTGAATATACATCTTGAATTGGAATTCTCAAGGGTTTACCAATTGGTTTTTCTGGCGGATCGAAAGAATCTAGTGCTTCTAACAAAGTTGGACCTTTATACCAGCCCATATTTTCAGATTTTTTTGCTAAATTATCACCTTTCCATCCGGATACTGGGACAAAATTTACTTTAGTGGTATTATAACCCACCATTTTCAGCATTTTTTCCGCAATACCTTTGACTTCATTATATCTTGCTTCTGAATAGTTGGAATCATCCATTTTATTTAATGCAACTACTACTTGTCCGACTCCCAATGTTCTGCATAGAAATGCATGTTCTCTTGCTTGACCTCCAGGTTCCGTTGCCGCTTCTGTTTCTCCTGGTTTCGTGGAAACAACCAAAATAGCCACATCAGCTTCTGAGGCACCAGTTATCATATTTTTTATAAAGTCCCTATGACCAGGGGCATCAATTAAAGTAAAGAAGAATTTGTTAGTTTCAAATTTCTGAAAAGCTAAATCTATGGTAATTCCTCGTTCTCTTTCATCTTTAATGCTATCTAAAACCCATGCGTATTTGAAAGTATCACCCTTACCAGTAGCTTCTGATTCTTTTGCAAATTGTTCTATAGTCCTTTGATCAATAACTCCTAAATCAACCATTAAATGGCCAACAATTGTAGATTTACCATTATCCACATGTCCTGTAACCACGAGATTCATATGTGGTTTCTTACTTGAGCTCATACACGGAAGAGTATTTATCTGCTTTATTTATATTTCGATTATCAAAAATTGAATATAATATGAAAAGGTGACCATAAAAAAAATGTCTTTTACTCTAATAAAGAACTACAGTAAAATACATTAATAGTAATCGATTATATATTTTTTAGTTGAATAATTACAAAAAACTTTTGGCTAATGAAGTTGAAGTTAAGTTAAAAGAATTAAGGAATTGGAAAATTGAGAATGGTAAATTATGTAAATCTTTTGAATTTAAAAATTTTACCCAAGCCTTTGGTTTTGTTACAAAAATAGCATTAGAATCAGAGAAATTAGATCACCATCCAGAATTATTTAATGTATTTAACAAAGTGAATATTTCTTTATCTACACACAAAATTAATGGGTTAAGTGAATATGACTTTATATTGGCAAAGAAAATTGATGACCTTTAAGACTGTAAACTTCTATAAATTAAATATTAATTAACAATAACTCAAGTGCTTTATACATCTGCATATAAAGTAAATTCATGTGGATGAGGTCGTAAGGTAACTTCTTTATATTCATTTGTTGAATGCTCTATCAATCTATCGATTACTGAACCATCAAATAGGGGTTTAAGAAACTCTCTATCGGAATCTAAAGCCTCAGATGCGTCTAATAAACTCGTTGGTAATTGTTTTATTCCAAGTTGACGTCTTCGTTTGGAGGTCATTTTGAAAATATCTTCATCTATAGGATCACCTATAGATGTTTTCTTCTTAATTCCATCTAAGCCAGCTGCAACAATACAAGAAAAAGCTAGATATGGATTACACGAGGGGTCAGGAGCACGAAATTCAATTCTTTTCATATTTGCAAATTTTTCTCCTCTAAAATGTCCTGGAATACGTATTATAGCCGATCTATTACCAGTACTCCAAGCAACATACACAGGAGCTTCGTATCCTGGAACCAATCGCCTATAGGAGTTAGTTGTTGGGGCTACAATTGCGGCAAGTGCAAAAGAATGCTCTAATATACCTCCACAAAAATATCTAGCTAATTCAGAAATTTCAGCATATTCATCATTTTGGTCAAAAAATAAGTTAGAGTTATTATTCCAAAGACTGATATTAACATGTAAACCAGATCCATTGTCAAGTGCTATTGGTTTTGGCATCATAGTAGCAATCATGTTGTGTTTTTTGGCAACATTTTTTACAATATATTTATAACTTTGGACCGAATCTGCAGCATTTACTAATGTATCATATCGTATATCTATTTCACACTGTCCCGCTGTTGCAACTTCATGATGATGTGCATCACAAGCAATACCAAAATTATTGCTTAGAATGTCTACACATTCATTGCGGAAATCCATTAAACTATCCGCTGGAGCACTAGGAAGATATCCTTCCTTTAGATTCAATGTATATCCAAAGCCATCAGAAGCCCAAGGAGCTTCTTTTGAAATTATTTCATAACTTTGACCACGATAGGGGGTAAGAGTATCTACTAACAATTTATCAAAAACAAAAAATTCAACTTCTGGCCCCCAATATGATAATGCATAACCATTCTCATTAACATGTTTTTCAGCTTTCTTTGCTATACCTCGAGGATCCCGCAGAAATTGACTTCTATTAGATCCTCCTCTTATAATATCGCAAATCAATCTGCACGTTTTGTATTTATCTATCCAAGGAATTATAGCATAAGTAGAAGGATCTGGTCTAACAATTAAATCAGATTCGTGGATTTCAGTAAATCCATGGATTGAAGAACCATCAACTTTTGGTAATCCATTTTCAAAATCCGTTTTTTTAAACATATTTGTAGAAATAGTAATATGATGGAATTTTCCAAAAAGTCCAGTAAATTGTAAATCTATAAACTTGACATCATCTTTTTCTAATTTATCCATAATCTCATCAGTGCCAAAATTTTGTTGTTCAATTCTTCCTTCAATAATCCTATATGGCAAATCAGTTGGTAATAATTAAGGATCTCATAATTAAGGCTTTCAGAAATTAAATAGAAAAACGGAATTATTTATAACTTGATTCACATACAATATTAAATTAATGTCTGATAATATGGAAGATTACTTCACACTAGAAATGGCATATAATATTCTTCTAAAAGAATATCAAATTTCTTCATTACAAGAAATACCTTATGATACATATCAGAGATTATCTATTACAATTGGAATTTTAAAGACAAAAGAGTATGGTATTATTGAAAAAAAAATTGTACAGAAAATTATTGAAAATTTATCGATAATATCTAATCTTTTACTGCAAACTAGAATAGAAAAAATCCTTATAGGAAATATAAACTCTAATTTAGAGATGGGATATTCTAAAATGACAGATGAAGAAAAATTTATAATCGATGGAGAAATCCAATCAAAAAGGAAGAGAAAAGAAATAATGACCTTAATAACCAATGGTCAGTCAAAGATTTTAGAAAAAATAACAAATACAATTAAACAAAAAAAATTGCTAATTATGTTTAGAAAACCAATGGAACAATTTGTCGGAGTTGATATGTATAAGTATGGCCCTTTTAGCGTTGATGATGTCGCAAACTTACCTTTTGAAAATGCATTATCTCTTGTTAATAATAAAATTGCAACTGAGATTGCCCCTATATTTGATTAATATTTAATTGAAAAGAAAGAAAAATATTATGAATAATATTCACTAAGTTATTGACACATAATGAAATAGATATTGACCAGTTTATTTTGCTAACAATTTATCCAAGTATTGCACTATTTGGAATTACATTTTTTGCAAAAAAGGCTAAGTTAGGATCATCTATCCAATACTGTTTACAGGCTTTTACAAGTATTGTATTTTCAGTTACCTATCTGATTTTTATTCCATTTGGAGGAGCTCAAGGGCTAGCACTAGTGTTACTATTGTTTAGTGGTATATTATTATTAATGGCTAGAAAACATAGAATTCACCCTGAGGAAAATGATAAATCATCATCTAGAGAAATCCCATTTATTTAAATGTATAGTATACAAGAAACTTATCATGATAAAAATTTAAATCAGAATAGAGGAATAATATTTAAAAATCAGAATTAAGAGTAGAATTTATTAGTATCTGTTTACGTACTGTCGTTATTTTCGTTTTTCTTTACTTCGTTTTCCTTTAAATTTTCTTGATATGATGATACTAAAACAACGTTATCATCAAGGGACATTCGTACACGTACTTTTCGTGGTGGATTTGTTTTGCCTTGTTTCCAGATTTCTTTATTTAACTCTTGATCTATTTTTATATTTTCATTTTTCATATGACGTTTGGCAAATTCCTTAATCATATTAATTACTCTATCAGTTCGTCGATATTGAGGAGTTAACCAAGCCTTTCCTAGATTTATGGTATATACATGAGTTGTATCCTCATTAGATTTTGACATATTCATAATCACCATTCTTATCCTACGTTGACATCGGATCTTCTCCA
>DASVEV010000307.1:0-8704 GCA_036380415.1 Nitrososphaeraceae archaeon | reverse complement strand
ATACAATGATTATAAAAGAATGTCCACAATGTCATGTTCAATATGACAACTTGAAAAATTTTTGCCTTAATTGTGTACCTCCCAGTAAATTACAACCACTAGAAATAGATATACCAAAAAAATAAAACTTTTCCTAAATTTATAATAGCATAAAAAACCTCTTAGGAGAAGGTTTTACATGCATCATCATTTAGGTGATGCTACTTTTGCAAGTGATTCTGATAAAAAATAAAACGTAGAAAGTTGTAGGAGGATCCCTCTTATCGAAAGAAGTATTTTTCAATATAAATAATAAAATTGATTTTCTATCTAAATTAAATTATTTTCTTTGTAATAATGAATCTATTTTCTTCTCCAACATAAAAATATCGTTTAATATTATGTCATGATTCTGCTCAAAGGTTTGTATCTTTTCTAAAATATGTTCTTGTTTGTCTTGTAATTTTTTGATACCACTTAGCATTGTATCTTGTGTCTTAGAAATTTTCTCTTGTCTATTGTATATCAACCAACTGATTAAGCCCCCGAGTAATGCTCCTATTATAATACCTATATAAGTAGAAGCAATATTGGATAAATCTCCTGCACCACTACAATCTTTCAAGTCGACACATCCCCACATTATAAATATTTCTAATAACATATTACACGAACTGGATTCGTTACTTTTTATTTTATTGATTCCTATATAAACAAAATTAGCAACTATATCCTAGTTTCATCACTTCCGGTAATTTACCGGGAGTGTTAGCAGAGTTTTCTCTAGTCTTCTCCTGTGAAAATTTTTCATAGGGTATCTCCACCCTCGGCCAAATTGGCACAGGGTTTACCTTTATTATTATTATTATTAGTAGTAGTAGTAATAGAAGAAGAAGAAGAACTCATTTCCTAATCTCTAAGTACATCTTTATCATCAACTACATCTAATTCTGTCATGACAATTTCTTCTTTCTTATCAAATATTATTAATGCTTGACTGGTTATTTTTTTATCCTCTGGGATATAAACAGTAGAATATTTTATATCAATAAGTTCTTCTCTAGTAATATTATTATCTCTTAATACGTCATTGATTCTTTGATATAGACTTTCAGACCTATCTGCAGCATCCCAAACTTCAATTGCTCTTATTGTCATTTCTTGTTATTCTGACACCTCCTCTACTCTTACTTTTAATGGATTTTATTTATTGTTTATTTTTAAGAGGATGATATTCTAGAACTGCCTTTCAGCAGCGTCAAGAACCTTTGTATTTTTTTATGTTATCAGTAATCCTTACGAGTATTCCAAGTTTTAGCTCATTAGATGCAGCCATAAATATTATTTTATAAATTTTCTTAATATATCCATTTGTAATCTCGATTTGATCATTCTATTGCGTCTAATCTTTATGTTAATGTAATTAGTTTATCTGTTAGTTAACAATTGAACAAGTAAACTGTGTTCATTCAACTCCCGACGGGCCCGTAGTTTTCTCGGGACCACTAACTCAAAAGAGGAAAAGCAATATACTTCTAGTGTATCAGGTTTAAAAGTGCATAAATAGTGGGTTATTTTACGTGTAGGTAAACCAATGAAAAGATTAAAGTTGTATTTTTCTATGTAATAATATATTTGCCACACATATCACAAGAAATCCACATATCAAAAGAAACATGGAATGGAGCTAAGCGGTTAATAAAAAACGGTATAATTAAGAAACTTTCTGCTGCAAAACAGAATATAGATATTGATATAGAGATTGCTGCTGGAATTTACATTTATGCTTTGGAAGAATTTGGAAAACTGTTGTTATTAAAAGAATCCCAAACTGTTGATGGAAAATACATAGTAAAATATAGAGATGGATTTCGCTCTCATGACTTTAAATTCAATAAAGCATTTGATTATTTACAGAATGATGGTTATGGTAGATGTATTATATTGAATGATGATGGTGCTTTCACTCCCGATGCTTTTTCGTGGAGAAGTTTTACCATAGGATTAGTTGCACAAACTGAAGCAAGGTTAGGAATATTTTATGTTGATTTTACAAAGTCGGAAAATGATAACTATGAGATAATGGAAATTCCAACTGTAGATCAGAATAAGCTGAATGAGGCTATTAACAAATTAGAAGAGGTTATTGATACGTTTGAATTGTAATCATTTATAGAATATTCTTTAACTAATATTTTTAACCTACAACTTTTATCATACTTTACCCATATACAAGTGCATCAGAGAAAAAATTAATGAAAGCAAGAATGACATGATGACATTAGCTGATTCTATGGTTATTTCATTTTTTATCTTTTTTATTATTTGTCTAATTTTTCTGAGTGAAAGGCCGTGGATCAAAGCTACTCTTATCGAACTTATTTTTCCATCATTAACGTGGTACCATGAAAATATCAATGCTGTTACAGACTGTTGTCGAAATTCATGTCAGAGATAAGACATACATCATTATCATCTACTAGGATATGTTGTCGCTTACATATTTTCTAGCAGATTCAAAATCCCTGTTTTCCACAGCTTGCAAATACTGCATTACAATTTCGTTTGCATTTGTGTTTTTATCCATAAGATTTTCAAGTCTTTTAATATGCCAACTCCATCCTTTGTTATGATCATCATATTGTAATCTATCTGCATTTGTGAATCCACTATGAATTAAAGTTAATTTTGTTTTATCCTTATCTAGTTGCTCAAGCTTCCACGTAACAATTGTATTTTTATTATATTCACGCTTTGTTGTAAAATTCCAAGTATAGGATAGCTCTTTATTTGGTATAAAACTAACAATCTCACCAACAATTTCATGGTCTTTATCTTCTTGTGTACTTTCTTTTAAGAATCTAAAAGAAATTTTTCCACCTATCTTTGGTTCTATAGTTACTATATTAGGAAACCATTGAGTTAATTGTTCTGGAGTAGTTAGAGCAGAGTATACTTTCTCTACTGGTGCATTTATTACTATCTCTTTTTTAAGTACATCATATTTATCGCTCATTTTTTTTCTTTTCCTCTTTACTTTCTACAAACTCTTTAAGGCCTTCAAGGTTATGTCCCCACATTTTATCAAAAAATTCTTTTATTTCTAGAGTTTTTTTAGGATTTATAGAGTATCTTTTTTTCTGTCCTTCTCTAGTTTCTTTGATGAGATCTGCGTCTTTTAAAATTCTTAAATTTGTGGATACTGCAGCAAAAGTGGTATCAAAATGTTTTGCTAACTCTGAAGGAAACATGTCATGTTCCCTAAGTAATAATAAAATCTGTCTTCTGTTATCCTCAGCTAGTGCTTTCCAAACAGAACCAGTCATTATCATAATATGATAATTAAAGAATTATTTAAATGTTTAAATATTATATATTGTATATAATGTGTATGTATTCAACATCTATAAAACAACACAATAGGGATTGGACTTTATTTTTAAAAGAGTTGACTAACTATTGTAGAAAACTTGAAAATAAAGAAAAGGAGGCGTGGCAAAAACAATGACGTACATTTTAGATAATCATAAAGTTGTTTCTGAAAGTGAATGGATAGAAGCTCGGAAAGAACTACTTAAAAAAGAAAAAGAATTTACTATATTACGTGACCAAATTAGTCAACAACGACGAGATCTACCTTGGGTTCAGGTCAATAAAGAATATGTCTTTGATGGACCAAATGGAAAACAAACATTGTCAGAACTTTTTGATGGACGAAGCCAGCTAATAGTATATCATTTGATGTATGATCCTACGTGGGATGCAGCATGTCCGTCATGTTCTTTTTGGGCAGACAATTTTAATGACATATTTGTACATTTGAATCAAAGAGATGTGACCATGATAGCAATTTCTAAAGCGCCTTATAGTAAGATAGATGCATACAAGAAGCGGATGGGTTGGGATTTTAAGTGGGTTTCTTCTTTTGATACAGATTTTAACCGTGATTATTATGTATCATTTACATCAGAAGAATTAGAAAAGAAAGAAGGTTTCTACAATTTTACCATACAAAATCCATATGTTTCAGAACTGCCTGGGGTGAGTGTCTTTTATAAAGATCCATCAGGTAAAATATTTCACACATATTCTGCTTATGCACGTGGAATAGATATATTGAATAATACATACAACTATCTTGATCTAGTTCCAAAGGGACGGGACGAGGATGGTTATGACTTTCCTATGGCGTGGGTTCGTCGTCATGATGAATATAACAAAAAATAATGCCTAAAAGAAAATATATAACAGGATCAAAATTCAACCACAAGCGGTATTGTATCGCAGACAATACTTCCAAAGATTTTCAATGTTGCTAAAATGGATAAATTAGAAGTTTATGGAAAACCCAGTGAGAAATTACAAAAGGTTATAACAAGTTTTGGTGCACAGATTTTATGACTTGATATTTAAGTTGAACAAATCGATTCACGTCAATAGGAGATAATAAAATTTCATTTGCCAAATGTCCAAATAAAGGTCGTCTTCACCAAGCATTATTGGAAATAGTGGAAATATTCTTATTGTAATTTCATCAGCTAGTTTACAAGAAAGAAAATTTTGAATAGTTACTCCTCCACCTACATATACATTTTTTATATTTTCATTGGATAGTTATTTTATTAATTCTGTTGTATCAGAAATAGGTTGATGTCCTAATATCACTACCTTACTTGGCAACAAGTATCAGAGCCATAACTGCTAACCTTGTCCTAGTAAGTGTGGCTCATTTTTGTTATCGTAGTACTAATAAATATCAAATTGAATATTGCAAAAAGGAAATATACAACTAAGAATTTAGTTTGTTAGAGTGGAAATAAAATTTTAATTCAATTTACCTTCTATAATTTGATAGTAAATAAAACATTAATCAGACGATAATATTTTTGAAGCTGTACTGATAATAAAACTAAGTGATGAGGATATTTGTGATAATTTATGTTGTTCATAAGCTAATGAAGATATACCTCTTCCTCTATTTTTGATTGTAGCTATATAATTGTCTATAAGAAAGTCTTCTACATATCCACATAAAGATCCCTTTATAATTACACCATTCATAATTCCTATACATTTTCTTCCTAAAGAAAGAATACTACCATGTTGTTCAAAATGAAATCTAACCATTTCCTTCCCCTTTTCTCTCCGTATTATATTCTTTGCAACGTTCATTGCTTGTCTTACTGCAAATTGTGCTAATTGTGGAGATAAATGTAAATTATCAATGGGAAATGCAGAAATATCGCCTAGAGCGAATGCATTGTTAAATCCTTCGACCTGTGAAAAATTGTTTACTTTTATCCTATTAGATTTTGTTTTTTCAATTTCGGGTATTGTATGAATTTCTTGACCTTTTATTCCAGCAGTCCAAATGGACAAGGTATTCTCTAAAATTGTGTTATCATTTAATAAAACAGATGACTGACGAACTTCTGTAATTGGATTATTTGTAATTATTTCTACATTATTTTGTTTTAAAAAATTTTTAATAGATCTAACTAGTTTTGGATTCCATTCCGGGAGAATATCAGATTGAGCTTCAACTATAGTTATTTTTATTTTTTCTTTAAATGTTTCACAGAGAGCGCCTGCTAAACTAACTCCTGTTGCTCCACCCCCACATATTATAATCTTAATATCTTCATTTATATTTCGAATTTTATTTTGTAAAACTAATGCATCATTTAACGACCTAAAAGATTGAGCGTATTCCTTTGCTCCTTTAATTCCAAAGAAAGCATTGGATGCACCTAATGCAATTATAACATAATCAAAATCATACTCTTTGTTATTTGATGTTATAATTTTATTTTCGTTGAAATTTACTCCTAGGACAACCTCATTATAAAATGTAACGTCGTCTTTCATTAAATCATAAATAGAAAAAGAAATCTCACGTGTTTTTTTTATTCCTGCAGTAACCAAATGGATTTGTTGTAAAAGTTGGTGATAAGGGTTTTTATCGAAAATATTTATCTCAAATTCATTCTTAAAATCATTATCTGCCAATAAATTCGCTGCTGAAAATAGTCCAGCATAACCAGAACCTAAAACACACACTTTTTTCATTCACTTTTTGTTTAATATCCACCTAATAAAATAACTTTATCAATTTCTAGTTATAGATTGGTTTTATATAGACATTGTTCTTACTTAAAATTCATTTTCTATATCACTGTAATAATTAAGTTATTCGAAGGAAATTTGATGAAAAATTTTTAGAAGCCGAAAAATTTAAGTACTGATTATGAAATCAATTGATATTCTTTAATATAGAATTAATTGTTTTACCAATATTCTTATTCTTATTAATATAAGACCTTCCTGTAAAGCTTGGGCTGCTTTGGGATTAGGTCCATCACTTTACTTCTTGTCGAGTAATATGATTAAGACTTCTATATTAGCAATAATGACGATGCCAATGATACTTAGTATAATAGCAATTACAGTACAATGGCTATATTGTAGATGCATATACTAATCCTGTTGACGTATTTAACAATTTTAGGAAAAATAGTCACGATTTGATTATACTTGATTAAGTGTATATTATTTGATCTAAATTAATTTTATCAATAATATCATTATATCTATCTCTTATAACTAAAGCAGATATTCCTACAGAATTTGCTATTTCTGATTGAGTTATATCTTCCCCTTCTACAGTTTTACATACCGCATATATTGTTGATGCAGCCATTGATAATGGATTTTTTCCCACATGAATTTCCTCTTTCATGATTTCCTTCATTATTTTTATGGCTTTATGTTTTGATTTCTCATCTAAATCAAGATTATTTGCAATTTTTACAATACATTTTATTGGGTCTATGACGGGAATTGGTTTTAAACCAAGTTTCATAATAAGAACCTTTGAATATTTTGAAATATTTTTAATTTTTACATTAGTTATAAGCGAAATCTCTTTCAATGTCTTTGGAGTTTCAAGTTCTTTACATGCTAAGTATACTGAGGCAGATAATACTCCTTCCGTTGATCTTCCTCGTATTATTCCTTGTGATGATGCTTTCTTAAATAGATAAAAAGATTTTTCCACTATAGCACTAGATAGTACCATTTTATCTTTGATATTATTTAATTTGTTAAATGCATGTTTTAAGTTCCTATCCCTTGGATTGGTGTACCTAGTTCTTTGCTCCCATACTCTTAATCTATCTACTTTAGCCTGCATATCATTACTAATTTTTTTTCCTATAGCGTCTACATTGGATCTTCCAATAATCGTAGAAGATTCAATATTCAACAAGATATTGTTGTTATTACTATTGTTATCATGATTCTGTGAATTTGTATTTGTTGTTGTATTGAAATGACTATTAGCATTCATCTCTTCATATACTCTTGTATGTAAAGGTAATTTCTTTTCTTCAGATAAGACTATACCGCAAATTTCACAAATTATTTCACCTGATTCAGGATCCGATACTATTTGAAAATCATTTTTACAAATTGAGCATAATGTAATATTATTATTATTATTATTCTTTTCATTATATGTTATATTATTTATATCTCCCTCCAAATATAATAACCCCCTTAAAATATAATATACATTTATTACTAAAAAAGATATGTTTAATCTATATTAAATAAAAATTTTAAATATATTTCCAAAAAGCTAAATAAAATGTGGTAGAACCATACTACAAACAGAACTCCAGACAAAGCATCTTTGTTGGATGTGGGATTGGAATATATTTTGTGAATTATTTTTACGATAGATATTTTAAATATTTATCCTTATTCTATCACAGTAGACTCTTATTTTCGCATCGCTATCGGTATTACTTCCTCTAACTTTTCTAATGAATTCCTATAGTAATATTCCAAAAAACATTTTAAAAAATAAGTTCTAATAATAAAAGCTAATACAATGTAATGATAGAACCGTTCTAATTTTAATTTGTAAATAATATGTTGAATGTTTTACTATAGTTAGGTTAACTTTTCTTGTGGTATTAATATTAAAATAGTAAATCACATTTCTAATAATATGAGAAATAGAAGTAAGACAGAAATAGTAGCAATGATACTGGATGCTGCAAACGATGGAGGAGAAACAAAGACAAGAATTATGTACTTTGCTTTTCTAAGTTATAACCAAGTAAAAGAATACCTTTCTGTTTTGATAGAAAACAATCTAATAGAATATCTGGATGGGGCTAATAAATATAAAACTACAGAAAAAGGACTAAACTATCTTAAAATGCATAACGAAATTGGAGAATTATTACAACAAACTACTACAATTAAAAATAACTAATTAATTTAATATTTTTTTGATATAATAAAACATCTACCTGTGAATTAGAAAATGTATCTTTTTTCTTTTTACAATATACCAAATTATTTTTACACAAGGTAGTAAGAAAAAATATAAGTTTTCTATTAAATGTTTCAAATACGTTATTAAAAGTCTTTATACTCGTTAGTATGAAATCCAATATAAAATTGAATTATTTAAATAAGATGTTAATGTTATGCTATTGAGAATCCATGTCTAATAATCCTAATATTAAAGAAAATTCAATAAATAGTCCTTCGTCTTTTAGCTTTAAATGTGTAGAATCTGGAGGATTGGCAAACAATTATTTAGTTATTTCTTTTGATTCCGATTCTAATAACCTTAAAGTATCAGCAGATATTAGTGGTGCTAATTTAACCCAAAAATCTTTAGAAGATTCAGAAAAAAATGATTTAATAG
>DASVEV010000306.1:0-4095 GCA_036380415.1 Nitrososphaeraceae archaeon | reverse complement strand
TAATTAATGAAGTTAAATCACAACTAAATTTTACTTCTGTTGATTCACATCTTTCATCAGCCTCTCAAAATTTCATAAATGGGAAAATATCTGAAGGATTATCTGAATTAAAATCTGCAAATGAAGAATGGAAGAATTCTAGTATGACAATTATTAAAATTGGAAGCGATTTTATTTCTATGGCTAAAAATAATTCGACATCTACGAATGATAGTACTAGAGAGATTTTAGATAAATTCGGTAATATTTTAGTAAACATTGGTAAGAAAATTGAAAATTTAAGAATTCAACTTTCTGATTGACATGTATTTACATAAGTACAATCACAATACATTTTAAAAAATATTAGATTTTAAAAAAGTAATTCTTATAAAGTAATATGAAATTTCAGTCTTATTGACAAATAATAATCCTCTTCCACCTGGACCACAAATAACTATTCAAGATTTTATGACTAATGTTAAAGAAAATCCTTTCGATTTGTTAATGGACCTAATACAAAAGTATGGGGATATTATATACTTGAAACTTCAAAAAGATGTTTACATTTTAAGTAATCCGGATTATATTGAACAAATATTTACTCGTGATTATAAATTATTTTCCAAAGCAAGAGCGGCAGAGCTAAGACCTTTTTTAGGGAATGGTCTATTGTTAAATGAAGGAGAGTCACATAGACAGCATAGGAAAATTATTCAACCATTATTTTTACCTAAATCAATCAAGTCATATAGCAATATCATGGTTGATAATATAAAACACATTTCTGATAATTGGCAAGATAATACTACAATTGATGTATTACAAGAGATGACTATGTTGGCTATGGGTGTAATGACTGAATCTTTATTTGGAATAAATTTCAGAGATAGGGATACATTTTCAAAAGTTAGCAATTCATTTACAAATATTTTAGAATCATTTACTCAAGTACATGAACCTGTCAAGAACATTCTTGTCGAGGAATCAACAAATGAGAATAAAAAACAAAATAAATTCCAAGATTCTCTTGATTATTTAAATCAAAAAATTTATACTCTAATGGATCATATTAAAAAAACTAATCCTGAAAAACCAAATCTTATCTCACATCTCATTAACGCAAAAGATCCTGACAGTGGTGAAATAGGATTACCTGAAAAACAGATTAGAGATGAAATACTGATATTTCTATTTGCTGCTCATGATACCACATCAACTGCATTAACATGGTCATTGGCTTACCTTGCAACAAATCAAGAGATTCAAGATAAACTACAGAAAGAATTAGACTCAGTACTTGAAGGAGGGAGAGTACCAACTGGTGATGATTTACCAAAGTTAGAGTATGCTGAAAAAATTTTCAAAGAGACCCTTAGAATAAGACCATCAGTATGGGCATTATCAAGATTGACAAATGAAGAATACAAAATTGGAGAATATGTTATACCAAACAGTTCTGTTATTTTTATGAGTCAATATGCAATGCATAATAGTCCAAAATACTATATAGATCCAGATATTTTTAACCCTGAAAGATGGACAAAAGAATTTTTATTCAAGTTGCCAAGATTTGCCTATTTCCCATTCGGTGGAGGAATTAGGTCATGTATTGGAGAAACATTTGCAGTTCAAGAAGGAATTCTTGCCTTAGCAACTATCTTTCAAAAATGGAGAATTGTGCCTACCACGGAAGGGATAAGTTTTGAACCAAAAGCATTAGGTGGATTCACCAAACCGAAATATCCTATAAACGTAATAGTGAAGAGCAGACAGTAATTTATAATTGTATTTTAATATATGCAACAGTAAAGATTTCACCATTTGAATATCCAGAATGATTAAAAGTATTATCTAAAAACTCTGTTTTGAGATATTAAAATTTATTAGGGTATTGTATTACCATAATCATGTCTTTTTTTGTTACTTTTTATCGGTAGTAGTATCAGTTTTTTTAGATACTAAATCTTTTACAACATCCGCTATGTTTTCTTTTAATATTTCATATTGTTCTTTAGTTATCTTTCCTCTAATAAATTCATGTTTTAGAATTTTGGCTTTATTTATTAAATTTTTAATTGAAGTATCAGGATTATCTGAATTCTGTTCCTTAAGAATATTTTTTAGATCTTTATTGGCATTTCGTTTTTGAAAATATTCCTTGGTTGACCTAGTAATAGATGGGATGAAAAAGCTGAATACAGCTCCAAGAAATACTGCAATATATTGGGAGGGAATTTCATCAAAGTTAATTAAACGATTCCTTTCATTAATAAGGTTAAGGTTCAAGTAAAGTATTTTATTGTATATATTTTCGTTGGTTAGTGAATTATTAAAACCAGATTCGATAAAATCATTTTCACCTATTACACTATAAGAAAGATTGAGTGGAATAATAAGACTTTTTTGGTTATAATTAGAATTAGCAATAATGTCCATAGGGAGTACACCTTTTCCGCTTAATAGTTTAAATTGATTTCCTTGACTAAAATTAATTGATAAATCATCATCAGAAAGATTTTTTTTTAGTAGTTCAGTTTTCACATTTAAATTGTATAAACCAGTATTATTAAATTCTAGAACTATCGAATTTTTGCCATTATTGATGTTTATTGATTTATCTTCTAAAATCAAATCTGGACGTGGAACATGAATTTTTCCAAAAACATGGGAAAACTTGTAATCTTCTGATTTCCTTCCAACTTCAACTAATATTGCGTAATTTGTAGGATAACCTATTTGAGCAAGGTCCAAAGTAACCTTAAACCCATCTGGAATAACTGATAAATATTTTTTAGTGAGATTGGAGGAAAAGAATAGCGGTTGAAAGTCATAGTCTAAGACTTCATATCCTCGTATACTCCAGTCAAGTTTTTCAATTAACTCTTTAGAATTTATTGTTCTTGTTATTATTTCCTGTAGTTCATCACCTTCCAGAATGTCATTATGATTTGATTGATTTTGTTTAAAATTTTGAGAAAAGTTTGTAGTAGAATTTAATGTGTTATTTTTGTAAAAATTTGCATTGTTATGGGTTAACAAATACCTATAATTATAGCCTAAGAATCCAGTTGTTTCGTCATCATCAGAGTCTACAAATATATTAATAAAAAGATTCTGTGGAACAGTGCTACTATTTAATAACGTGTTTTTAAGTTTATTTAGAAAATCATTAAATAAAAATTTTATTTCAAGATGAGTGCCATTACTTGTTACATATACTCTGTCTAAATCACTAATTTGTTGTAAATATTTTAGAGTTTTATTGGAACTGTTATCTGGGCCATAATATATGTAATTTTGTATTTCCTTACTTAGGAATTCGGTTTTTAATTGTGGAGAAAATCCATATACATCAGAATATAAAAAAGTAAGACAAACCATAAAAGAAAGAAAGAAAAAAATAGCAATAATTACAATTTTCAATAGTGAACTTTCAAGTACTTTCCAATTTTAATTTTTTCATCCTTTCTAATCTATTTATCTAAAATGTGCATTATGACTCTAGTAATGGTTTAATGCAAATTCTAATGAGTCTGACAGGTAGGCAATAAAGATGCTTATTATTTAACATTTGAAATAAATTTTACTGCTTAGATGTAATAGGCATAATAAAATTAAAATTTGCACCTTTGTTCTTATTATTCTCCGCCCATATTTTTCCACCATGTTTTTCTATAATATTTTTGCAAATGTAGAGACCTAAACCAGTTCCTGATTTTGAGCCTGTTACAAATTTAGTAAAGAGTATATCCTTTATATTTGATGGAATGCCTGGACCTACATGCTAGCAATATAGGTTCTATGGGTTTTAAACTATTCAGAGATTCAGAATGTTTATAAAAATATTATTTTCCTTAATAAATTTTAACGCTCTTATTGTAATAAACCCATTCATTATATTCTTATGTTCATCGGATGCTATCTCGATATACCATGCTAATGCAGATTGGCCAATAATATTTATAACTATATTATCCAATTCGTCTTTAAATTTATCTATATCAATTTTGTTCCATTTTTTGGTATGAAAAATTATATAATAATCTCGAATCTATCATAATAGAAAGTAATATCTTTATTGTCAGTCATTACCAACAAATAATTTTGTAATAA
>DASVEV010000305.1:0-7943 GCA_036380415.1 Nitrososphaeraceae archaeon | reverse complement strand
ATTGCATTAGCATCTGCAGAAACCTTTAACAAATCACTTGAAATTGCACAAAAATATTATAATGAAGCAGTTCAAAATTACTTTAACTTTCTAAATAAGATAGAAAAATCTTATTACAACCACTAGATTTTTTTTAGTTTTTGTTTTAATTATAAAAAAAGCAAAAAAAATAACTACATAACAAAAAATTAACTTTAACTTAATTAACAATGTTGTCTATTATTATAATAGGTTCTGTTTGGAGTTCTTTGGACTGAAAAACCAGGCTAGAGGACATGTTATACGAGTCTTAGATTCAAATAATAATAACAATCTGGTTTATTGTTGCATTGACAATTGTATACATTTTCATTATTGTTTTGTGACCTTATTGATAAGATATGAATCAAATTATTTATCAGTCGAAGCACAAGGTTTCTGTTCATGTTTAGAATAAATATTTTAAAAATAAGAAATAAAATTAAATGCCTGTTTAGAAATTCTCTTTTTTCTCTTTAATTATAGGAATAATTTTTTCCATTATTATTTTATCAAAATCATATTGATCAAAATCCATAGTTAAAAGTAAATAATAACTTTCATTGATTGGAATCAAACACCTACTCATTTTTTTATACCTTCTAAACGTATAAGTTAATTCACCTATTTTTGGTTCGAATTTTAATCTCGTTTTATGTCTCATTATTGTATTAATTGCAAATTCATGAGTTTCCTCTATAGTAAGCATGAGTTTTAGTCGTTCTCTATATCGTTCATTTAGAATAATACCGTTTTGATCAGTTATTCCGACCCATCTTATGGACCTATCAGAATTCAATATACTTTTAGTAAAAGCATAAAGGAATTTAGTTTGATCACTTACATGATCGCTTTCCGACATATGTATATTAGTAAGTAATTTTAGATTGTAATAAAAAAGTTATTTAATCTAAAACTTACTGCATAAGAAATAAAATTTAATTCTCTTCTAAATTATTTCTCATATAATTGAAATTGCACAAAACTATTATAATGAAGCAGCACTCAAAACTACCTTAACTTTGTAAATAAGATAGAAAAATCTTATTCCAACCACTAGATTTTTTTTAGTTTTGTCTTTATCATAAAGAACAAAAAGTAAAGATTATTCATTACCTCAATAACATTTAAGAGAAATGGATTTAATGTAAATATATGTCAAATGGTACTAATAATATACCTGCAGATGCTCAATCCGCATCATCTTCTAGCAAGAACGAGATAATCAGGGGACTAAATGGAGACTTGGCAAGAGAGTACAAAGCAATTATCCAGTATGTTGTATTCAGTTCTACATTGAAAGGCGCTGAGTATGGCGAGATTGCCCAACAATTGAAAGAACATGCATCACAGGAACTAGCACATGCTCTAGAGGTGGCTAAGCAGATCGACTATCTGGGTGGAGACCCGACAATGAAAGGGGAAGAAGCAGAGTATTCCCAGGATTCAAAGACAATGCTTGAGATAGACCTAAGAGCAGAACAAGAGACAATTAAAAACTATAGAGAAAGAATCCGTCAGGCTGAACTCGCTGGTGAATTTGCTCTCTCTGAAACATTAAGAGAAATTATCCAACAAGAACAAGATCACGAAATAGATCTAAAAGACGCCCTAGGACTGCGATGATAGCAAATCTCTATATCATACTGAGATAATCTCAGTAATCTATAAACTCATAACTATTTTTCAATGATATTAATAAATCTATTTATAGGAATGTTAAAACAGGTAAAGAAACAAAAATAGGAATTGATAAAAATAGATATACTAACGATTTATAATCACTTTTGAATATGTATAATACAAAAATTATTGATTAGGCATTTGGTTATTTTCCTATTATACAAATATGTCGTTTTTTGTAACCTTACAATATACAAATATCCCCATTACTTTTACAGATATTTTTCGCAGTAAAATTTTACATTCTAGGTGGAGTAGGTTCTACATTGAATGATTATACTAAGTTATCCTTCAATTAGTATAAATATCTTACCAATATTGATTTATAACTTATACAATGTAATAATGTTGGTGCTGAAGTAGGTAAGATAACTAATAGATACATAATTAACTAAATTTTTTCGCCAAAGATTTTTTAATATTTGAATCTTGTGTTAGTTATAGTTTATAAATAATAAAAAAAGGTTTAGCAATATTTATTTAAAATAAAAAATTTGGTAAATTATCCTAGCGAAAGTTTTTTTTCAATTTCTTTGTATACATTTCTAATCGTAACCTCTGATACTCCTGCTGCATCTGCAATTACTGCTTGTGTAATAGTTCTCTTTCTGATGTGCTCGTTACTTTTAGGGAGTGATAGGTATATAACGGCTCCAACTATGCCCATAGGTTCTTTTCCTGCACTCAATCCGGCATCCTTAACTTTTTTCATCAGTTTTAATGCATCACGTATATTTTTTTCATCAAGTTTTGCTTTTTTTCCTACTTTTTCTAGGTAGCGAAACAAGTCTATTTGTGGTACTTGTTTGCCGAGATGCAAAACTATTTGACGGTACACTCGGGAGGTCTCTCGATATTTTTCATTGTTAATTGAAGAAATTTCTCTTAATGTTCTTGGTATTTCAAATTCTCGACATGCAATATATAAGGACGCGCCTAATACTGTATTTACTTTTCTACCTCTGACTAATCCAGCTTCCTGTACTTTTCTATAGATATATGCTGTCTTTTCTATAACAGCATGTGGTAAGTTCATTTTATCTTTTAATGAATTTAATTGTCTAAATGCTCTAATTAAATATCGAGCAGAAATGTTAATTTGAGATCTTTTATCTTGATATCTCATTTTATTTAGACGTGTTACCATCATAGAATTGATGACATTCCCACTAGCGTCCCTGTTTGTATTGCCTATTCTTGTAGTAAGACCTTGATCGTAGAGTGTTAAAGAAGAAGGATTACCATTCATTGTATCAATTTTATCATCTTCAACTTTATGCCATATCTTTGTTGTATCTTCTAAATCTTTTACTACAACTATTCCACATTGATTGCAAATAATTTCTCCAGATTCAACATCAGTAATCATTTTCGATTTACTAGGATCACATATTTTACATTGAATTGTGGTTTGCATATTTTTTATTTGTATTTATTATAATTATAGCTAAACAAATATATAAATCTTATACTTATCATTATAAAATTTACATAAAGACTAACATCGATTATAATTTAACCAAATAGATTTAGCTATCATTGTATTAATTTAGTAAAGGGTTATTAAATTAAGTAGAAATAAAATATCTCCTGTTTTTTATAATCGTTGTTCTACTTCCTCGATTTGTGTTTGTGTAATAGATCAAATGTGTTAGGAGCATCTTTGCATATTCTCGATAATGTGTTATCCAACTTGAATCGGCTTCTTTTCCTATATTAGTTATTTGGTAAAACGTTCAAAGTTGAAGATGTAGTTTTTTTATATCCATTACTTTCTAGCAGTTAAATTAAAAGGTTTATTCTATCTGGTCTCTTTCTTTCTAAGAGGTAGATTATTATAATATTATATTTTGATAGATGTATATTTTGAGAATTTAATAGAAACTCTAAAATTGAGAGAGGCTTATAAATTCGGATGAAAATCTCTTTTTCTTGAAATGCATTATTGGTTTACCCTCTCTGTTGATTCAACGGAATAGTATTACGAGTTACATATAGAATTTATTGATATATGTATTCAAGTAAACTAAAATACCGTTTAGAATTGTTTAAGTCTAATTATTAATATTAATTCATATAACACAAAAATCGTATATATAAAATACTCTTTCTCATTTTTTAATAATTACTAATGGAGTTATTAGCATCTCAGAAGAGAATAAAAATCAACGGTTAGGTAAGATCTCGATTATAACAAATTTTTAAACGTGAAAACTTGCCCAACAACAACATTTACCAAGAATACAACACTGGTATTCAAAAGGAGATAGACTTACCTTACACTCACCAACATCGTAATAACAATCAACACATTTCAAAGTAATAATCATCAATTTCAAGGACATAGAACTTAATAATAACGTCATAGGAGAAAGTAAAATAATTTTCTACTTTATCTCGGAGAATAAAACATTATAATCGCTCCAAAAACTGCAATTAATGAGCCAATTATCTCATATCTATCAGGAACAATTCATTCAAAAAACCATCCCCATAAGACAGACATTATTTACTATAATTTTTCTTTGTTTTTTTTTATAAGTCTTTTTGCATAATTATGTTTACTGGTGGAATTATTTAAATTATCAAGAAGACTAGAATATACAAAGTATCATGACAGAACTAAGGGACAAAAGCAAAGTATCTATTTAGGATTAAATTTTACTGTCTATTACATATTTTTTATATATTAATATTATGACTAGTCTAAAAGAATATAAACTTAATCATTATATCAGTTTGTTTCAATATTTAATCACAATTCACTCCTTATTTTGTAGATCTTGTTACTAATAGGAGTAATTAAAGATATTGTAGTCTAACAATAACTGTTAATAGTAGTCCTTAAGTAATCTCAATTAAATTAATATTCAAGAACATATAGAAAAATAAAGAATTCATGAAGTAGGAAATATTTAAAACACAACTCCATAAGATGAATGTCTGGTCTTTTATCTGCGGTTAAGTATAAAGATCAAGAAGTTCCTTAATCAAAGGTTAACGAATCCTTGAAAATATTTTTTATATCCTCTTTCTCATCCTCGTTTAAATTACCTATATTTTTTCTAACCTCATTAAATAACTTCTCCATTCTTTCAGGGCCAATTATTCTCCTAAGTTTTTCTTCTGAACTTATCTCTTCCCATGTATTCAATAATTTATAGACATCATCTTTAGTATCAGGATGTAGATCCTTCATTGAATTATCAATAATCTTTTTGTAACCGCTTCCAAAATCTTTGGGTCCAAATACTGATCCCATAATACTTTATATTAATTTTAAATAATAAGTGTATTGGATCTAGAGAGATAATTTCATTATCCATAAATCAATAACTATTACACAACAATCCTCAAAAGCTCTTCGATTGTTATGATGACTATGACATTTGGTTTAAAATAACCGAAAAGAAAAAAGGCATTTTAAAAAAGATTAATAGTTTGATGGTTTATTACATATTTTATTTAAATTGGTTTACTGGATTTATTTTATAATCAGTTCATGGTCTTCTAAATGAACGGCTATGATGTGTATATTATATGAAAAAAGGTAATTTTTTTACTGATTTGGCAGAAAATATTTTTATTTAAATGGAATGCAAAAGGAGAATGAAGCAGATTGAGCTTACAGAATTAACAAAGACGATTAAGAACTCAAACTTTATTTATAAAATTAGATTGAGATTCTGAAAAAATTGTTTTTGTTAATAACTTTGGTATCAATTTAGAGTTATTCATTTATTCCTCTATCAAAATAAGAACAATTGCATAATATGAATATTCAAAAGTACTAATCTTTATTCTATCAGAATCATCGACTCTACCATCATTATCATATTTTTTTTCATCTGTTTCTATTTGCTTGTCTAATACTTCCATTATTGATACATCAAAGATATTTCCAACACTATATTCTTTGGTAAATTCATTTATTTTATCTAATAATTCTGGAACAGACTTCCCATAGAAATAAAATCTTTTGTGATATTGTTTCACTTAATTTTAATAGATGTTTGTATATATTACTATTTGCAACAGGAAATCAATAAATTATAATAGATTGAATATTTAAATATAACTAAAATTGTAGAAAACATTATAGTTAATATCTAATTTTCAATATTTGCTATTTCATACAATTCATTGCATTCAAGTTAATATCAATTATAGACAATTATATTTACAATTCTTAGACACCTTTTTACTAATATTAATATCCAAATAATTATTATTCATTATTTTGTTTGATTAATTAATGATTTTTATTATATTCTTTACTTTAATTATTAACAAAATATGTAGTTTCATATTCTCTCATTTTTTTCAAGATGATACAAATCAGTGATACCGAATAGTAGAAAAAAATTTCAAATTTTTTTATAGAATTTAATTATATATTTAAAAAAATTTTATTTATTAGTAAGGAGATTATATTATTATCATGAACTTCAGATGGTTAATGAATAATTCTGGAGGTAAAAGTTTTGTTCCATCACTCTGTACTACTTTATTGTTCATTGGATTTGTAATATTGTTGTCATTTTCGTTTTTATCATTTAATAATCAATTTTTCTTAAATGCTCAAGCAAGAAGTGATGACGATTGTAGTTCAAGAGATTCAAATATTATAATAGGAACCCGTCCTATTACATTGGGAACCAAATGTAACGATGTACTCATTGCATGTCCAGTAATCGTGAGTGGATCAGGTTTGGGTGCAGGATGTGAAATTGGAGACACCGTTAGAGGATTTGAAAAAAATGATGTTATTCAAGGTTCTGTAGGTAATGACGAACTTTACGGTGACGAAGGAAATGATAAAATTCTAGGTTCACTGGGAAGCGACAAAATATATGGTGGGCCAGATAGCGACATACTTCAAGCTGGTGAGGGATCTGACTTAATAGTAGGAGGTAATGGAGATGACGAACTTTATGGAGGTGTAGGTGATGACGTTTCAATAGGAGGAAAGGGCGTAAACTTTTTTGATTGTGGTGACGGTAATGATATTATAATAGATTTTGATCCCAATAAGGGTGATACTCAAACAGGTAATTGTGAAGTAATCTTAAACAATCATGGTGACATGAATATCTTTACCCAACCAAATAAAATTCAATCTCAACTTGAGGCATTTGGCATTGGATCCTCAAAGGATGAAATTGATATCAACGATTTGGGAAAAGCTATTGAAAATTAATGACTAATACAATTTCAATAGTAAAAACTCAATTATTTATCATGTAGTTTCGTGTATACTAGTTTATAATTTGGGCAAAATAATGCTATATAAATCAAAATATCTTTATGTCGTTCTATTTGTACAATAACAATTCAAATTATTTTATCCATAATATCGGGTATTCATTGAATATTAAAACTACCTACTTTTCCTCATCGAAGGTATCAGCATATTAAATAATATTGTTTTGGAAAAAATGTTTTTTTGATCTTATTCCCTCTTTAACGCTTCTATGGGCAGTAAACGTGATGCTTTAAACGCGGGAAACAGCCCAGCTAAAAAACTCAATCCAACAGTAATAAGCCAAACTCTCGCCATATCAGTTATTAAAAAAACAGGCGCAGAGTTATTTCCATCACTATTAGAACTGAATCCTGTATTTAGAATATATCCTAGAATTACACCAGTTCCCAAACCAGAGGTGGCACCCAAAACACCAATCAGTAACGCTTCTACTAAAAAAAGAGTTAAAATATCAAAATTTCGCGCTCCGATAGCTTTCAAAGTTCCTATTTCACGAGTTCTTTCTATTACTGAAGTATATAGAGTTGTTATAATTCCAACCGCTCCTACTATTAATGATACTATTGCAATACTTAAAAGAAAAGCACTTAATCCACTGGTAAACTCTTTAATTGTCTGAATAAGAGCTTTTACTGTAGTAATGCCTATATCATTACCATAAAGTTTCCTTATTTCAGTCTCAATACTATCTATATTATCAGCAGAGAGGGCTACTACTATTAACGCATCAAATTTCCCAGACTTATGAAGGAGTGTGTTACCTATTTGTTCATTAATAATTACAGCTTTGTCAATGTTAGGATTTCCTGATTGCTTTATTATTGCTCTAATAACAAAACTTTTTGTTTCAGACTCTCTATTTCCTGTTATTGGATCCACAAAAGTATAAGATACTTGTACAGTTTGTCCCAATGATAAATAAGGTACTGTTTCTCCAGGTGGGAATGCTACATCGCTGGAAACGATCATTGCAGAA
>DASVEV010000304.1:0-14060 GCA_036380415.1 Nitrososphaeraceae archaeon | reverse complement strand
GCATCTTCCGAATCTACATAATCTTTTAATAATAATTTTGAACGGGCGGTTGCTAATCTGACTAATCCTTCAAGTTGCCTTGGTGTAACAGTAATCATACCCTCTGATTCGACATTTCTCATTTTCATATAATAATCTCTTATCTTATCTATAGCTTCAACAGTTAATTTAGGTTCCATAGTTTTTGAATAAGCAAGATATTTACTAAAGAGATCAATATCAATAAGATATTGTCCAGTACTTTCCGATTCTCTATGTAATTCTAATATGTGACTAGCAATGCGATGATCTTTTTCCTTTTCTGGTATATCTCTAATTACATAAATAATATCAAATCTTGTTAATAATGGTATTGGTAAGTTAACATTTTCTGTAATATTTTTAAAAGGATCATATTTGCCATATAATGGATTTGCAGCTGCCAATATAGAAGTTCTTGCATTTAATGTAGCAACTATTCCTCCTTTTGCCACAGAACAGGTTTGCTGCTCCATAACCTCATGTAAAGCTGAACGATCTTCTGGTTTTATTTTGTCAAACTCATCTATACAAACTAGACCTTGGTCCCCTAATACTACAGCACCTGCTTCCAACATCATAATACCCGATTTATCTCTTATTACTGCTGCAGTCAAACCTGCAGCAGTAGAACCTCTTCCTGAAGTATATAATCCTCTTGGAGCAATTTTGGCCGCAAATTTTAACATTTCTGATTTTGCTGTGCCCGGGTCACCTACTAAAAGAACATTAATATCTCCCCTTCTAGCAGATCCATCTTCTAATCTTTTTGTTACTGATCCTACTATTAATAATAAAATTACTTCTTTAATTACTTCATGTCCATATACATGAGGAGCATATGATGAAATTAGAATATCATATGCATCGTTTTTACGTGCTAATGCAAAAATATGTTTCTCATCTTCATTACTTATTTCCAAACGTTCTATTGTCCTACTATCTTTATCTGCAGTCCTTCCACCAAGATATTCAATATTATTTCCTTCCATTCGTAATCTAAAAAGACTTGTTTTGATTAGTTGTGATAATTGTTCTTGTTCTATTCTTACAATTCCAGTTAATAAGATCCTGTCTCCTGGTCTACATTGATCTACAAGATCTCCTATAATAGTTACTTCTAAATAATGTGGCAAGTGACCAGCAGGAAGATCTTCTGGAAGTTCTTGTAACCTTACCATTTGAAAATCAATGAAAATGCTGGTATCTGGATCCATTTCTAGTTCTTTTTCAGAACATTTACCACATCTTAGTGGTTTTTTTAATACTAATCCTCGCAGTTGAGCTTCTGTTATTTCACCACAACTAAGACATCTATAACCAATTTTTTTTGCTAATGGTTTTACTTCAGATGATCTTACAACCATTCCCGAAACTCCAACAAGTTTATTGATCACTTCTGCATTTATTTCACGTAAACTTTTTTGTACTGTATAATTTCCTATTCTGACCTTTATGTTATTTTGAATCTCATCCGCATAATCTGGATGGATTTCATAGAGAACATTAAATATTGCTCTATTGAATGCATCAAACATTTCATCGGGTTTGTTAGTAATTAGTTTTGCCAAGTCTGGCTTAAAAGTATCAAAATCGATATAATCAACAACAAGTGAGGTGGAATTCGCCGCCATCAAGTTATTAATTCTATCAAAATATTTGTAATTTCCAATTCGATCTTTGAAAGCACGTAAGAATTCCTCTAAATCATTAACCAATGCAGATTCAGTTTTTTGAAGTTCACTCAATACCTATTTACAGCCCTTTGTTTAAATTCTGAAGAAAACTTATGGATAAAATTGTAAAGTTCTTTCTCTTCCGCTGAAAGTTTCTTTTCCAAGTCAACAGATAAAGCAGACGCAGCTGCTAATTTAACAATTTTTTCTATTCGGGAAGTTACAAATGAATTTAGAGAAACCACAATAGATTCTTTTTCTTTATCTTTTAATCTTTTGATAAAATCATTAGCACGAATGTAAAAATCTATATCAATCCCTGAAAGATCATGAGGTTTTGATATTCTTTCTCGATTTAAAGATCTTGAAATATAAATTAGAACATCCGTGTCTTGAATTTCTAAGGAATTATTTTCCTCCAAAATTTGTGCTAACCATCTAGGAATTGAACCTATTTCTCCTTCTTTTGCTTCAAGGTTAAGTCCATCAATATTGATAGAGAAATTTTTTTTGAAGGTGATTCGTGTTTCTTCCATTAAATATTTAATATAATAAAATTTTTGAATAAAATCCATTTGTTTTTTAAAATGATCGTAACGGTCAACATTATCATTATTATTAGCTATTATAACTTGGTCCAATCTCTTTATGATATTATTTCATTCAAGACTAATAATTCTTATTAACAAAATAATCTTGAGTAATTAGTATAATAAATTATCTTATTATCATATTATTATAGTATAGATTAAGGGAAAAGAAGATATTAACTATAGAATTAGGTACTCAAATCAAATGTCCTCAAACACTATAGATACAAAACTTTCAAGCTTAATGTGGGTAGAGAAATATCGACCTAAAAGAATTGAACAAATAGTTAACCAGAAGGATATTTTAACTTCACTTGAAAATTTAATAAAAAAACCTAATGAAATACCACATCTATTATTTGCTGGGCCTGCCGGTGTGGGTAAGACTACTACAGCATTATGTTTATCCATGGAATTATTAGGAGAAGAATGGAAAAGAGATACTCTTGAACTCAATGCTTCTGATGAAAGAGGAATAAAGATGGTACGCGAAAGAGTAAAAGAATTTGCAGCTGTAATTAAACTTCCAAGTGGAACCAATGAAAAAGGAGAATATTTCAATAAAGATGAGAAACCTTATAGAATAATAATACTTGATGAAGCAGATGAAATGACATCAGAGGCACAAACTGCTTTAAGAAGAATAATTGAAGATAGTTCTAAGACTACTCGCTTTATCATTATATGTAATTATCTTTCTCAGATTATTGAGCCGATCCAAAGCAGATGTGCAATTTTTCACTTCACAAGACTTGAAGAGGTGGATGTATTAGAATATTTAAGAATGATTTGTAATCAGGAAAAGGTAGATTTTCAGCAAGAAGCATTATCACAGATTTACAGATATACCGAAGGAGATTTGAGACATTCAATAAATATTCTTCAAACAGCATCAGGATATGGACAAGTTTCAATTAAAAATGTAACATCTACAATTGGACTTTCTGGTAAAGCAAAAGTAGGAGAAATAATACGATTAGCACTATTAGGTAAATTTAATGATGCGCGTATAAGACTTTTAGAATTATTATATGCTTATGGATTATCTGATACTGACTTTTTCAAGTATGCTTATCAAGAAATTAAAGATTTGGATATAAAGAATATTGATGAAGTTATGTCAATCATGGCTGAATATGATTATAGGCTTTCTGTTGGGGCGCATTCCGAGATTCAATTAACTGCATTTCTTGCACAATTATGTAAAATTGGATCTAATATTAAACTAAAAAAATAACCCAACTAGAAAGAAATTCTATCTTTTTCTGTAAAAAAAGGATTGTTATTAATAATGAAATTTAAAACGAAAAAAAACAAAATAAGTTCATTTTCTACTGCAGTATGCATTGTTAGTGGGGGAATTGATTCTATCTGTACTGCAGCTTATTTGAAAAAGCAAAATTTTGATCTATACATCATTACTTTTAGTTATGGTCAAAGAGCAAATTTAGAGATTGAATATGCAAAGAAATTTGCTAAATATTTAGATTCAAAACAACACAAAATAGTAGATATATCATTTATGAAAGACATTTATGGAGAAACCAATATTCTTACCGATGACAAACAAAAAATTCCTAAAAATTTTGAGTACAGTATAATAGCTCCTATAAGAAATGCAATTTTCATTACTATAGCTACAGCTTGGGCAATGAATATAGGAGCAAAAATAATTGCCTACGGAGCACACACAGGAGATAATAATTATCCGGATTGTAGACCAGAATTTATAAAATCAATAAGTAAAACTTTGAATCTTGGAGATATTGATGTAATAAGATCAGGTTTGAGAAAAAAGATTAGTATATGGTCACCGGCTATAGATGGGTTAGATAAATCAAAAATAATAAGAATAGGTTATAAAATCTTGGGAAATAAAATTTTTGAAACATGGAGCTGCTATTCAAACGGTATAGATACAAAAGATGGTAAAAAATTACATTGTGGAATTTGTGAATCGTGTATAAATAGAAGAAGAGCTTTTAGAAAGGTTAGCATAGATGACAAAACAGAATATGCCAATCAATGAAAAGAAAATACAATTAAGTGAAATATTTACAAGTATAGAAGGAGAAGGAATACTATGTGGAACTAAGACAATGTTTGTTAGAATGGCAGGATGTCATTTAAAGTGTTATTGGTGTGATACTAGTTATGCTTTGGCAATGAATAGTGGAAATACCTATCCAATCAATGAAGTAAAAAAAATGATAAAAGATCATTTGCAAAATAATACATATAAAATTAATTTTACGGGTGGAGAGCCGTTAATTCAATATGAGGCAGTAAAGGATTTGGCAAAATTCATTAAGGAAGAATTAGGTTTAAGGACATATATTGAATCTTCTTGTTATGATATTGATAGATTCAATAAAATTATTCCTTATATTGATATTTGCAAGATAGAATTTAAGACAAAGGATTCACAGGCTGTTGATATTAAACATTATAGATATCTATTAAATAATGAAATAGAATGTTTAAAAACTGCAATAGACAATAAAAAAATCACTTTTATAAAAATTGTCGTATCTAATTCCACATCTATTAAAGAATTTAGAGAATTGATAGAAGTTATTTTTAATACTATAAAATGTGATGACTTAGCAGGATTTATAATACAGCCAACTTCTACGATAAATGAACCAACTGTGAGTAGATTATTGCAGTTTTATGACCTTATTTATCCAATATATAACGAAGTTCGTGTAATTCCTCAGTTGCACAAGATAATAGGAGCAAGATAAATAAAAGATGACAACAAATAGTAGAGTACAAAAAACTGGAACAATAAATAAAAATAAAATTGAGAAATTAATTAGACAGCTTTTGGTTGAATTAGGAGAGAATCCTAATAGAGAAGGATTAATAGGAACGCCAAAACGTATTGCTGAAATGTACGAAGAAATTTTTTCTGGATATAAAATGAATTCAGAATTAGATGTTAGTTTTAGTGAAGAAACTAATGCGATAATAGCTAAAGATATACAATTTTATAGCATGTGTGAACACCATATGCTTCCTTTCTATGGAAAAATTCATATTGCTTACGTTCCAAATGGCAAAGTATTTGGCCTGTCAAAATTAGTTAGATTAGCTGAGAAATACTCAAGAAGAATGCAAATTCAGGAACGATTAACAACTGAAATAGCAGATGAAATATCTAAAAGAGGAGTTAGTGGAGTGATTGTTATAGCTGAAGGGGAACATCTTTGTATGAAGATGAGAGGAGTTAGAAATAACAATTCAATAATTACTATAGCATATAGAGGAATATTTGAAGAGAAAGGTATAAGAGAAAATATTCTTAATTTAATTTATACCAGGCAAAATAATATAATTAATTTATAAAAATAATAAATAACTTAAATTATTAATCACATTAAAATATAAAGTTTGTTTTTTATTTATATTTACATATTATTTTTGTAATGAAAGGCTTATAATGAAGTAAATTTTCTATAGGTAAGAAGAATGGCTGACGCGAACTTTAGGGTCCAGTCTCATAAATTTACTCAAGATAATATTCAAGCTACATTAGTTTGTTCAAAATGTGATGAGATATTTTCCAAGGAATTTTTATTGGACCTGGAAGGACAAACTATAGAATTTAGATGCCCTGTTTGTGGAGTTTCAGGTGAAGCTGATTTACCTTATAAAACAGCAGAAGAAAGAGAAGAATTTGATGATGATTTAGATGAAGTAGAAGAAGATGCATTTGATGAATTTGAGGAAGATTATTAAAGGATCTAATAATTGAAATATTTATTACATATGTTATTTTTCGATTTAAATTTAAGATGTGCAAATCTGTCAAATTGTAAAACGTCAGATTCTATTTGTTAATTTTTTCTCTCAATCAATTTGTAATGAGTGTATTTATCAATAAAAGAAAAAGAATTTATGGAAAATAGGAATAGCGAATAGGAAAACTAGGCTTAATTTTACTGTTATTATGTATTTAAATTTTAGAATCTCGCACCACATTTTGTGCAGAATTTAGAATCAGCTCTAAGTTTATTACCACATTCAATACAAAATTTTGATTCTGGATTTGTAGAATATTCAATATTTTTAGATAATGATGATTCTGTTTTGTTAAACATATCAGTTATTGCTCCTGTGGGTTTGAAAGCTTCATCAATATCAGGTAAAAGATCTGAAAAATTGATAGGGTTATTAATCGATATCTCATCTGATTGGCTTTCTTCATTTTCTTTATCTCTTGTTTGTAGATAAAGTATAATTCGAGATACTTCCTCGCCATTATTTTCAACAATTTCCGATAACCATACTACAAATTTTTTAAGTGTCATTTCAGGTGTAGAAAAAGTCAAAGTATGAGTAGACATGTATTCTTCTGCTGCTGACCTACCATCAAATACTTTCATCATGAATAAAAGGTTATAACTTGTTTTTAATTATTGCGCATTACCACATTTACTACAAAATTTTGCTTTTGTTGGAATTAAGACTCCACAAACTATACAATTTTTAAATGTTTTATTATCTTTTAAGGAATCTACGTCTGATGTAGTTATATCTTGAGATGGTTTTTCTATTTCTATATCAACAGGTTTAAGAGTTGGTTCTATTGATGATGAAGAATATTGTTGTTGACTACTACCACTACCTTGAATACGACTTTTTTCTATACCGCCAACTGAACCTCCTCCACCAACGAATCCACCAACCCCAAAACCTACAGAAGAGCTCGCATTCGAGTTAGGGTCTGCAATACCACCAGTAGGATTCTTAATTGAACTTGTTTTATCCATTGCTGATTTTATTTCTAATATGACTTTGATAGCGAGAAAATTCATTGCAGAACTTGCAATTAGATATTTTCCAATGCTTGAGAAATAGTCTTTATCATTCAGTTTACCTTGTTTATAACGTTGTGTAGAATCAATAAGCGTTTCATACGCATTTTGAGTATCAGTAATTAATTGTTTTAATTTTTCAGTCAATCCACCGAGCGTATCAACCCCAAAAGAGGACATTATAAAAAATACTGTTAGTTTGGGTTTAATAAAGTTTGAAAAAGATATATAAAAAACAATATTATATATTTTTAAGCAAGATTGATTCAAAATAAATTTCAGTATTGTCAATATTTAAAGATTCGTTAATGTTAAAAGATAAATATAGAGTAGTAGAGGATTTTCTTTTTTTAATTTGACGATACCACTTTTTTCTGGAATAACTGGGACATTTAGGGATATTATATATCATTCTCTACATCACGTGGATAGCTTTTTCAGCCAGCACATTTGATTATATACATCAATCTATTTGTTGTTTTTATTATCAAGATGATTTTGCATTTTTATATGGTTACAAATGGGTAATTATATAATCAGGTATACAATTATGAGCAGGACTATTTGATTTACTATGGCATTATAGTTGTAGATTTTCTTAGTCCACCCATGTATTCCTGTTCTTATGTCATGAATAATATTTAAGCAATTATACAAAAAGAAATGACTTTGAAAGAATAAATTGTATAGATATTATTATGACTTTATTCATTCCATTAATTTCTTTTCTAATTTCTCTGAAATTTATTAAATTTTTATTAAACCATATAAGATGATAAAAACCGGAAAATATACAAGTTATGAAATTGTTGAGTAAATGGGATTAATGAAAGAGAGAGAACTAATTTTTAAATGGAAGTAAGGTATAGTATATTCGAGTTATATTATGAATGTTGACTCTAAGAGAACAAAACCCCTTACTTTCCGAATAGAGACTAAGATATTAGAGAAAATTAGGGAAGAAGGAGGAAATAATCAAATAAGTGTCAGTAATTTTATTAATAAAATTTTAAAAAGATATGTAGAATGGGATTCATATGAGCCCAAAGTAGGCATGATACCCATTCCAAAGTTATTAGTGGAGAAGCTTTTTGAAAAAAGGAGCACACAAGAAATTATTGATTTAGCTACTAATGTAGGAAAAAATGAATTGGAAGATATATTATTGTTTATGAACAAGAAAATAAATTGGATTTTGTTTTTGAATTGGTTCGAGATGAGACTACAGAATTCATCTATTGAAATTGTGCACACAGTAGAAGAAAATAAACATACATTTATAATGAAACACGGAATGGGAGAAAATTGGTCTTTATATCACAAAACTATTTTTGAATTAATATCAAATGAGAATTTTAAAAATCCTGTACAAATAAAATATAATAGTAGAATCATCTCAATAGAATTTTATGAATAATTAGAATTTTTATAGAAATTGTTTATCACATCAATAAAGACAAAAATTTATCTTTAATAAAATCGTAATATTACAAACATGGATGAAAATAATGCTCGAGACAAAAGAAAGACAAGTACTTTTACATTAAGAATAGATGAAGATATTACAAAATTATTACAAAATGAATCACAACTTCACGATATAAGTCTAAATACTTTGATAAATAAAATTTTAAAAAGATATGTAGAATGGGATTCATATGAGCCCAAAGTAGGCATGATACCCATGGCTAAACCAGTTATAACAACATTGTTTAATATGATGAGCGAAGAAGAAATATTAGATTTAGTTTCAAATTTTGGCAAAAATGTAGTTCAGGATATAGCTTATTTTATGCAAATGAAGTCAGATCCAGATTCATTTTTAACATGGTTTGAGATTAGGATGAGAAGGTCTTTTGTAGAATTCAATCACCTTCAAGAAAATGATCGTCATACATATATCTTAAAACATGATTTGGGATATAATTGGTCTTTATATCACAAAAAAATATTAGAAAGGATCTTTAATGAAATTTTTAATAAACCTGTTAAGATAGCAATATCTGATTTTATGCTTACAATTCAATTTGAAAGATAGATAAATTTTAATAAATGTATTCTAAGATTATTTACTTGAAAAGTTATTCTTCCTCAAGTTTTCTAAAATTTAATAACCGTTGCTTTTAAAGTATATTTATTTCCTTTAATCCATTGAGGTACAATACAAATAAGTCTCTATTATTAGAGTATAAAATAAAATCATGATTCTAGTAGGATTTTAAAAGATACGAAAAGGTCTACATGTAAGTTTTTAATAGTATAATGACATTGTCTTGATTAATTCTCTAATATAGATCTCCAACTTTGACTGATAAATAGAATGGTTAAAAGTATGTGCATAACAAAATGATGAATCTATAATATTATTTTCTTGAATTTTATAATATTAAGTTATATAAATAATGAAGATTTAAGAATAACTTAATCCATTATCACATAAGCCATAACTAATATTATAACATATACAATTATCATTTAATCTAACATTTCGAAATGTAATAGGATATTCATTCTTATAACCATCTTTATTGGGAATTAGTACATTATGAGGGAAAAATATAATTGACTCTGAATCGTTTTTATCTACTAAACCAAACATAAGTTGAGAAATCTCTATTTGATATCGTATAGGATAAATAAATGGGCCTGTTTTATTCCACCATTCAATTCCTGTAAATTGATTTAATGTTTTATAATCAAAATTTGTATCTTTAATATCGAGATTAAATATTTCTGATTTATTTATCGTTTGATCTGTTAATATAAAATTTATTTGATCATTTTTTCGATCTAAATGAATTAGACGTTGATAAGAATGATAAATTACAGGTAAGACATTCTTAAATCTGTATCTATTTATACCCAAAAAAATTGCCTCAAAGTAGTTTTGATTATCAAACTGACATATGAGATTTAATTCAACTGGAAAATTTTGAACATTAAATAGCTCGAGTAAATATAGCATCCAAGATTTATTAGGTATTTGATTTCCTAGATCTTTTTCTAGTGTTAATATATCAGATATAGCTACAACATTTATTGGAAAATATAATTTACCATTATTAATCACTCTACAAAATGATCCTAACCAATAATGCACTAAATTATACTTAAACTATAATTAATTAATATATCTTTACAGACTAGTAAAATTATGTAAATAATTAATATTTGAAATACAATAATAAATTCATTCATAATCAATCTAAACATAGGTGATTATTAACATGATAGAGAAAAATGATGAAAATATTAATATGTGAAATCAATAATAATAATAATAATACTTAATTAATCTCTTCAATATCATTACTTAAAAAATAACACATTGTATGTTCATAATTTCGATTTTCAAATCTATATATCCGGCAATCTGAAATTTCATAAGATTTTGAGTTTTGAACATTCAACAATAATTGATATTTAGGAATTTCAGAGATAGATTCATTTATTTTTTTTGTTATTTCTATAAGAATCGGATCAAATGATGAGGTAAGAAAGTGTCCTTCGTATCGGGCAGTTTTACCAGGAAAAAAGAAAAAATCTTGAACATTCAAAACCCTATTTACCATAAAAAAATTAAGTAATCTTACTTATTTAAATCATAACAAGAAATATCTAGTCATTTACTTTGCAAGTATAATTTCAATAATGATATCAAAATATTACATAATTATTATCTTTATATAACAAATTATCTTAAACCATGAAAAATGGAAATATACTCTTTAACGATAGTAAATAATTAACTTGTTAAACTATAAATTCTTTTTGATTTTACTTTAATTATTATTCTAATCTCATTTGGAATTCTATATAGATACTTCTCTCTTCCTAAATATCGCTTGGATAACCATCTATATGATTTCTGCGGTTTCAGTAGTCTTCTCTATACTTTTTCCACTAAACGATTCTATCAAATAAATAATGCAATACGATGGTCATTGTCTGTAATTTTTCTTTAATTCTACCCGTTCACTTTATTTACTCAATTAGATTATTATCTTTTATATCTATTCGAACTATTGACGGCTATGGTTAATTCTCATCCATCAAAATGATTAATGAAACAAAATTTTACCATTTTAATAACTTTAGCATCCAAATTTTTACTGATATTTCATTGTTATTATAATACTAATTACATAAACCATTATAATTTTATTTTATATATTTTTTTCCATTATTTTCTTTTATAACTTTATTATTGTTTTAAAGTAGAGAGAAAGTAGGGAAGAATCAGATATTTATTTTACTATTCAATTTATATATAATAATATTTTTAAAAGTATTAATAAATTAAACTTAAATTTGTCTATTAATTGCAAAATGAATCTTCAGTATAATTTTAGAAGGAACTTTTTAGTAGTGATTACTGTATGTGGAATCTTTTTAGTTATTCCTATGTTCGAAAATACATATGCAGAAGATAATTTTGAGAAGCAATTTCTTTTTAATTATTTTTATCATAATCAAAATATTGATAATCGCTATTTAGAAAGTAATAATGTAATTCCTAACCAATTCATTATATATCTTCGAGATAATCAAGAAAATAATTTAATAGATCCAATTGAATTTTATAATTCTGAATTGAAAGATACTGGAACTGAATTATTATATGTCTACTATCATGTAGTAAAAGGATTAGCAATAAAGATTCCTAACGAAAAAGTTTTAGAGCAATTGAAAAATAATCCATTGGTAGAATATCTGGGAAATGATAGAAAAATATCAGCTTTTATAGATACACCTACAGGAAATCAGATTATACCCGATAGTGTAAATAGAGTAGATGGTGAAAGTTTAAACAATATTAATATTAACTCAAATTTTGTTGATGCAGATATAGCGATTTTAGACACGGGAATAGATTTAGATCATGCTGATTTAAATATATTTCATGAAAAATCATTTATTCCAGGAACAATTAATGCTGATGATGACCATGGTCATGGTACGCATCTTGCAGGAGTTGCAGCTGCTAAAGATAATTCTTTTGGCAGTGTAGGTATTGCCCCTGGAGCTAGATTATGGGCTATTAAAGTACTTGAGGGCACAGGAACTGGAGAAATTTCTACTCTAATAAAAGGATTGGATTACATTAATCAAAATCGAAACCAAGTTGACGTTGCAGTTTTAAGTTTAGGTTGTGAGTGTAAATCAGGCGCATTAGATATTGCAATAAATAATTCAATAAAAGCGGGTACTACTATTGTAGTTGCTGCAGGTAACGTAGGAAAAGATGCTATAACTTTTACACCAGCAAATAATCCGGAGGTAATAACAGTATCTGCAATAGTCGATACCGATGGAAAATGTGGAAGTAAGGGACCATCAACACCTTATGGTGCTGATGACACGCTGGCAAGTTTTAGTAATTATGGTGATGTAGTAGATATATCAGCACCTGGTGTAGAAATATATTCTACTTTTAAATCAAATTCATATACAAAATTAACTGGTACAAGTATGGCCGCTCCTCATGTAGCCGGAGCAGCAGCATTGTACATAAGTTCACACCCAGGAGCATCTCCAAATGATGTCAAAAGTTATCTAGTAACTTCAGGCACAAATCTTTCGGATTTGTGTGATGGTAATGGTCACGGTTATTTTGCTGGAGATAAAGATAGTTTTCATGAACCTCTATTATATATAGGCGCGAATAAAGTGACCTGATTTAATCTGTAGAGCAATATTAAACTGGAGGAAGAGATTCCGGGCATACCTGTATACATACCTTTTCACTTGGACACTTAGGCATTACACATGTTTCTGAAGAAGAGTTTTTGGATTCTGTTTTATTGATCATTTTTATATCAGTTTCATTCAAAGATGTATGATTATTTTTATTGATCATTTTTATATCAGTTTCATTCAAAGATGTATGATTATTAGATACTTCAGCTGTAATACCCAAGGAAGTGATTACCGTTATACTAATAATAAATAGAATTATAATAATATAACCCAAATGCACATGCATACAATAGAGTAAACATGTTATATTTAAAAATTTATTTAAGTTGTTAATATTAAAAATTTTCGTTTCATTTAAAATTTGTTCAATTTTTAAGTACATATTAAAAGTTAAATCAAGATAGGAATTCAAAATTGTTATTTATATAAATCATTACATATATTATCTCGGTTATATAGAAACATCATATCGGACCCACTTTCACTTTCAATGTTGAACAAACAACAATCAAAATATGTAAAATTAGCACAGTCATTGTATCGCATCCTTAATGTTGTTAGATTTCATTATAACATCATAGAAAAGTCAATCAAATACTTACAGATTGCAACACAGTCTATTTATTACAATTGGCAACAGGAGGAGAGTTACAGAATGTTTACAGACAGGTTAAATACTATTACATTGGAAGAAAATAAATTCTATCCTATACTTTCTATATACTCAAGACACATATATACACTGAAAGATTCAACAGAATTCAAGATAACATATGTATTAAAATACCATATCAATAAGCAAAACTACGAAGAAATACACTAATTATCAATTGGTATGGACTTTCTAAAACAAATAACCTTAACCTTTGTTATCAAGAGCAGTAAAACATCAAGTAGAATTATGATAACATAGATTTTCTAATAGAATATTGTGAGTATTGATTAAATTAATATTACACTTTATTAATTAAATAGTAAATGTTAATTAAAATTTCTGTGATTTTATATTTGTCATCTTTTATATTATTTACATTACTGTTTTCTTATACCAACAATACAGGTTATGCATTAGGTCAAATATCACATAATTTACTAGAACAAAATAATTCTAGTGAACTAAAAATTCAAGATTTGTTTTCACAAACGTCTAAATCTGTAGTTCAAATAACTGTTATTGATCCTCTTTCTAACGCACAGCAAGGTTTAGGTTCGGGTTTTCTTTATGATAAAGATGGTCATATAATAACAAATAA
>DASVEV010000303.1:0-18533 GCA_036380415.1 Nitrososphaeraceae archaeon | reverse complement strand
TTATTACTAAATCAAGTCTAGGGTTTGAATCCTATCAACAACGCAAATTCTAACCATCTCCAATAGCAATCTACATCTACAAATCCTATCTCCAATAACCATTCCAATTGAATATGAATTTTAGTTAGTCTTTTACCATGTTCTTTGTTTATAGGTCTTCGTCCCATTACTTTTCTGAAATATTGATTTATTTTTTTAGACTCTGAGGAAATATGATCAAGATTGCAAAAAATGCCTCCTGGTTTAAGAATAACAAATATTTCAGAGTATAGGTCTTTTTTACGATTATGCATCAGATGATGTATTGCAAAATTAGAAACAATAGCATCAAATTTTCCTAAATTCGTAGGAAGAGGATACGTTAAGTCATGTTCTATAATCTTAATTGTGTCATCATTCAGAAATTCTCTTTTGAATTCATTAAGCATAGGAGGAGAAAAATCTATTGTTACAGATTTTACAGTTGGTATTTTTTCTTTTAACAATTTTATTAATCTTCCATTTCCTGTTCCTAAATCAAGAATTCTTCTTGTTCTTTTTTGGTATGAAATCACATAATAAAAGTTCTCCTTCTGCTCTATGAGGGATTTTATCTACACGATTTAAATAATCTGCTACTCGCGAAGATGTTCGCCAGTTGCTATGATCATCGATTATTCTGTTCTTATTTGTTATTTTTTTATTGTCTCGCAAGTAATAACCTATTATTAGACAAAAACTGTATAGTAATTTTCGTAATGATTGTATTAAAATTAAAATTATTATTCGTTTATGAATTGTTAAATGAATCAAAATTTTTTTTAAATATTATACTAATATAAATAACATATTATCCAGTAAATGATAAAAGATATAAGTAACTTTTTAAACTAAAAGAAAATAAATATATTTAATTGTACTTGCTATATATTATTTCAATACTTTCTATTAAGGAAAGTTATGAAATTTAAACAGAAGTCAACTAAAGAGTATATCCTCTAAAACAAAGCATTATTAAATTTATGAAATAATTTTAATAATAATAGTAATTCTACTTTCTACTACATTCTTAACCAATAATCTAAAAATTGATAATACTTTTTTTATTTTATTACGAAACCAGTTATTATCAATCGCTTTGATATTAATCATACATTATATTATAATCAGTTAAATCGTTTTCCAAATAAATTAAAATAATAGAATGTTGTAAATATATTTGATAGAACGTGGGTTGTGAATTATTTACTATAGGAATTGTAGCAGGTTTAACTTTAACAGCAGCAGCCTTAGTATTTCAATTCTTCAGTGATAGAAGGAAGGAATTCCAAAACTTAACAAATGAATTGGAAGTGAATAATTAAAGTTCCTGAAAATCTCGGTTCCATTCAAAACATTGCTCTAACTACGCAAGACGGTCGGGGAACAACAGTATTCGGACCATCGGATCCTGCTGATAGTGTTATTATTGTGACAGTAGCACAATGCTTCAACAATCCCTACTTTTTTTATTTTTTATCCTGGTAACATAAATTATTTTTAACTGATTTCAAAATATATAATGAGGTTTTGAGAAAATTATAAATATCCTTTCTATCATTTTTTCATAACCATAGGCAAAACTATTACAAGTCTTGTTGTTGTAGTCTGGACCACATATCATCCAAATATGGTTCATCTGCTTGTTCAGGCTATGACAATTAAATTATCTCTAACTATTAAATATTATATTTTATGAATTTTAACACAGTCCCAATAATATTGCTACGATATATACTAACATTATATACAATATACAACTATCAGATTTATCTAGTTGTTGCTTAACAGTATTAGACAAGAACAAAAACAACAATCATTACTAAATATAGATGCAGACACAAAAGCATCATCATCCCCTTTTATATATAGCATACTAACTAATACAGGTGCGAATACTAATAGTCACATTGAGTCAAGTCTAAGTTTATCAAAGATTATTATTAGGTGAATTCGTCTTTGAAATTGTAAAATGATCTATTATTATGTTATTTTGAAAATTTACATAATAATGGTGAGGTAATTCCCTTTCGTTTGCATAGAAAGTTCCCTTCAGCATTTTATCATAAATATCGATATTTAGAAATCCAAAATGTTCATCACTCTGCTTTGCAACAAAAGGCGCTTGTTGTTTAATTTCATAAAGAGATCTTCCTGCAGTACCAGTAATCAAGTAAATGACTCCTCCCTTGTCATTATTATAATAATTATTTTGTTTGCTATCTACTATAATGGGATTATTAGAACTATCTCCACCTTTGCTATTATATTTTAATGGAAAAGTCCTTTGATAATTGTGATTGTCACTAGTAAATACTAAATCTACACCATATTTATCAAAAAGAGGATGATAAATATCTCTAATAGTAGAATTAGCAGGATGTTGTGCAGGTGAAGTATAAATGGGTATAGATTCTACAACAAATGTCCAGTCTATTTTTGGATTAGTAGAAGCAATTTTTAAATCTTGTTCAATAAAGTGATATTGAGATGAACCAGCATTATAATCAATATAAGGATCTATAATAACAAAATGAACCTTATTCATATCAAAAGAATAATATGTTTTTGTTAAATTCAAAGGTTTCAGATATTGATATATTACACCTATTGTCCCACCACTAGTATCACTGTATTCATGATCTCCCATGGCTATCTTCATCTTTGATTTAAATGGCTGTATTATTTCAAACCAACAATTTGCAGATTCCTCATAACTTAGGTCTCCTGCTGCAATAACAATTTCAGGATTCTTCTTTTGAATATTTTCTGCTGTTTTTTTTGTATCTTCTGTACATCCCCAATCTGCTGAAACTGCAATATTGAAGGAAGAAGACGTTGTTGTTGTCATAATTTTGTTATCTTGAAGACGATGAGAATCAGTAGCATTGATTTTGGCAATAGAACCAGGAAGAGAAGAGGATGAAGTTGTTTGATTAATCGTATCGGGAATAGATTCTTTATTTGTTGTTGTAGAAGTTAGATTTTCTTTTAATGTTGTATGATTGATAGTAGATGATGATAATAATGATGATGAATTATTATTTGTAGTAGGAGTACTATATCCACCAAAATTTAGATGTACTACCAGTCCGTTTGAATCAAAAGCATTATTCATATAAATCTCTGAAATTTCTTTGTCTGTTAATCCCCTATTCCATACTCTAACTTCATCTATGTTTCCAGTGAAAAATTTGCTTTCATCTAGTGAGTTTGCTCCAATTCTTATTGGTTGTTCTCCAGTAGTATCAGGTATTGCACCATTTGTATTTTTAGTTGTTGATAATTGTTTTTCTCCATCTATATCTAATCGTAATAGAGAACCATCATAAGATAACAAAACATAATGCCATTTTCCATTGTTATATTTTGCAGTAGACTTTACTTCAAAATTTTCTCCAGATTCAGTTTCAAATCCTCCCGAAATTGTTCCATCTGTTGAGAACCAAATACCATAATTCATATTTTCACCTTTCTCATCAGTATTAAATCCGCCTTTATTCACAATATGAGCAGGATCTACTAGATTTGTTTGATTAGTTTTAATCCATGTATATATAGCAAAATTTTCAAGCGAAAGAGTATTATTATGAGCAATATCTTCAAAATCTTCTCCATCTAGTAATAGAAATGGTTCAGATTTGTAATCTAGTATTTTATTATTTGTTGCTGTATTGTTTGAATTTTGTTGAAGGCTGTTATTATTATTGATATTCTCTTCTCCATATACTAGACTTACAGATAATAAAGCAAAAAATGAAATAATTATTGTAAAAATATTAAGATTCATGAGCATTCCACTTTTATTCTTATGATTATTAAATAGTATAGAAATTTTCTTCAAAAAAAATATTAAATAATATAAATATACTTAATTTTTAGTAAATAAATAATTGGACATTTTTATATAATTAAAATACTTCAACTTGTACTAATTAAGAATATTATTAATATATTGGACAAATATTATATTGGACATATATTATACTACAATCTGTCAACATATATATCCATAGCAGACCATAGTCTTGCTATTATACTATGTATCTCTTTGCTCGATTTGTAGTAGGAGTAGTAGGGCTATGGTTCGTCTATAATTATTAGTCGAATAACTTGGTTTACCGATTTTTAAATATTCTAAACTATATATGATATTACACTATAAAAAAGTGTATAGACAAAAGACTCGTTCTCTTGCCATAGCCTTACTACTTATAGGATGCCATTTCTGTTCGCTCCAACCCTCTGTCTATTTGTAGTGGGTTATGGCAATTAATTTATTAATAATAAAGAAAAAAAAGGTCTCCAATAATTAAATATTATAATGTCAATTGATATACAATCTTATAGACAAATGATAAGATCTATATCACCACCAATATTATTGGATATATCCATCATCAATGGTAGTGGGTTATGGCTTTTACTTGTATGCTTGCTTATTTGGTTATAGTAGATAGGTATATGCTCGTTTAATCAAGCGTTAACTATGTAATATGTTAATTCCATAGTAGAAGAAAAGATACCCTGACTAGATTCTATGTTAATGTTTCCATAACGATATCCAAAGGAGTAACTATTCGATCTTTTCCTTCCAAAATAAGTTTTAAATTCTTTGAAATTTGTAGCTTTTATTAATACAAATCTAAATTCATTCATTAACCAATTGTACTAAAATTAGATAAAGATTTCCACAAATACCATGTAGCAATACTTCTATAAGGTCTCCATGGTTCAGCTATTTCCATCATTGTATTTGGTTTTGGAAGTTCTGATAAAGAATACACCTTATGCATAGCTTTTCTTACTCCTAAATCTGTAATAGGTAATACGTCTTGTCTTCCAAGAGAAAATATCAAAAACATTTCTGAGGTCCATCGCCCAATTCCTTTTACATTTATCAATTTATTGATTATTTCTTCGTCATTCATCTTTGACAATTCCTCTAAATTTATTCGACCATCATAGATATGTGATGCCAGATCCTTTAAATAATCTATTTTTCTATTAGATAGACCAACTTTTTTTAAATTATCATTAGGCGAATTTAAAATTCCAATGGGAGTCACTTGTTTATTACCGTAGTAATTGATAAACCTATTATAAATTGCGTTTGCAGCTCTACCTGCTAGTTGTTGATAAATAATTGATTCTACAAGAGATTGAAAAGGATCGTTTCGAATTTTTATAGAATATTTGCCAACTATTTTGATTATTTTTTCTAGATTACTATCTACTTTACAAAGGTATTGTATAGCATCGATGTTACATATTTCCATCGCATTACAATAGGTTTAATACTATTCCCATTAATGAAAGATTCGTCGTAGTAAAGCAATTTATTTGGATAGAAGACATTTTGAAAGTAATATATCCAATTTAAGATAATAATTAATAAATACATTAAATGGATAGAGTGACTTTTCTCATTTTAAAAATATAAAAGATATTTTTATATCAGTAGAATTATTCTAATTTATGGTGACATTTTAAATATTATCTCTTAACATTTGTATTCTCATTATATTTATTTTCTAGAAATTGCCTTCTCATCAATAACGTTTTAAGCTTATGAATTCCATATCCAGTATTAGATGATATAGCTATTACATCGCTACTTATTTCTAGTTTCTCTACAATTTCATTAATCATTCTAGTATCGATTTTATCTACTTTAGTTAATACTGTAAATAATTTGGATTTATCAACATTTAATTCTTCTAAAATGTCCAGACAATTTGAATATTTAATTCTCATATCTTCGATTTTCTCTGATGAATCAAGTAAAAGGAGTATCAGATCAGCACCAAGAGATTCTTCTAAAGTCGATTTAAATGCATCAATCATGTAAGTTGGAAGTCTACTGATAAAACCTACTGTGTCTACAATTAATACTCCTCCTTCTCCTTCCTTGTTTTTGTTATTATGAGGAACTTTAAATGACCTTGTAGTAGTTGAAAGAGTAGTGAATAAATTTGATGATGTCTCTTTATATTCATTTGTAAGAAGATTAAATAGGGTTGTTTTTCCTGAACTAGTATAGCCTACTAAAGAAACAACAGGTATTCCTGTTTTCTGTCTTTGGTGATGATAAATATTGCGTTTTATTTTAGCATCATTTATCTTTTCTTTGATAAACGACATTTGTCGTTTGAGATCACGAAACTGTACATCTACTATATATTCTCCCATACCGCCTTTTCCTGCTCTTTCATTGCTTTTACTTAACAATTTTGCGTTTTCACGTACGCGCGGCATCTCATATTCAATTTCAGCTAATTGGATCTGTAATTTTGCTTCAACTGTAGTAGCTCTTGTATAAAAGATATCTAAAATTAATCTTTCACGGTCTTTAACAGGGATTCCTATCAATTTCTCAAGGTTATAGATCTGTTTTGAGCTCAAATGTTCATCAACAATTATTTCTTCTATTTCATTAGTTTCTTTTACAAATTTTTCTATTTCTTCTGCTTTGCCTGAACCCATTCCATACTTTGAATGATTAAGATATTTTTGTGTAAAAACTTTTACAATTTCATATTCTGGAATTGACAGTATAAGCTCCTTACCCTCATTTATGATAAAATCATCAGGGTATGTTACTAATATTACCTTAGATGATTTCAATCTTCGACCAATCCATATAATCTTCTATACTATATTCATTTTGGTGTCCTCTAGAACAACTATGTATCATGTTATTTTTAGTAATCGATGATTTAAATTCATCATCATTAGTGCTTTCTTCAACAATATAGATTCCTGGGAAAACTTCACCGCAAGTTTTACATTTTAACATCAGCATTGGCATTATCTTATTATCCCTATTCTATATAAGACGAAGTTGTTATTATATTAGCTTATTTGTTCATTATTAATATTAAAAATAATAATTATTTCTTATAATTGTTGAAAGCATCTATCGTATAAGTATTATTAATATTTAATCTCAATAGATATAGAACATTCTTATTCATATTAAAAATAAAAGATAAAAGTTGGAAATTGTAATTTATTTATCTATTTTTAATACTAAAATAATAAAAAGTGTAAAACTTATACTTTTTGTATAATTTGTTTATTATTAATATAGTATGTTAGGTTATATTATACTAATGAAATGAGTGAAACTCTCACATGTAAAGAATATAGTATAATTTTCTATACTGTAGAGATCTGTCTGAATATCAAAAATCAGAAGATAAAATTTTAAGACATAAAGTATGGTCAGATGGTTAATGTGTATAATCATTTAATTATTAATAATTATTAATTGACCATTTCATTTTTTCAGTGAGCTGGCTTTTGGATATAAAACAGACAAAAGATAGAATATTGTAATGTATGAGAAGATCCTAAACATTTAAAAAATATTTATCCATAAAGAAGATCAAGAAGATGATAAAAATGTTAGTAGTAACAGCAATGGCGAATTAAAATAAATAAATAAATAATAAACTTCTCTACATAAAATAACCATTATAAATTTCCTATAGATCAATAGAACATCTATTAGAACTGCTTATAATGAAGGATTTATTATAGTAATTTACCAACCAACTACTTCAAGTCCCGAAAAGTAAAAGAGAAATGGCCATTCATTTTACTTTTCTGGAAAATTAAATCACCTACAATTAAACAATGAACCGATTTCTCCGGAAGTGTAAACCATTGATGATTTAGGAATAGAGAAAGGTAAAACGGACTATAAACCACCAAAGGAATGTTTCAGATAATAGTTGTTACAGGTGGTATAGATTATGATCATTTTTCTAACCAAGAATCTTATGTAAGATCTAGTTATGGATTTTTAAATGTCGATGTTATTAACCAAGGAAATGTTTTGTAGGAAAATACTATACTACGGATAGTAGTGTATTAGAGGAATTTAAAATCACTAAATAAAAAAAATATAATAAGTGATTAAGATTTATTTTGCTGTCTATAGTTAGATTTAATATTCTTTATCCTTCATCATTTTATAGTCGTGACCGTATTTGTCACCTTTTTCTTCACCATATTTCATTTTATGTTCATCATCCTCATACCAGGTAACTTCCTTCTTCATCAGTACTTGTCCATTTCCTGGATCTACAATGACTTTATATTTTTTCATATTTTCATCTACTACCATTATTTTGTATACTAAATATCCATGCGCAGGCGTTAATTCTGCTTTCTTGACGAAAGAATTTGCTCCAACATTTGTTTGTGCAGCATTTATTGCATCTAGTATGTTAACAGTAACTTTAGATTTGAAAGCCTCGCCAATAGTAGTTTTGACATCAATTGTTCCAGTCCAATTCATCATTTTCATCCCCTCTGATTGATTTGACATTGTCATCATACCTTCATCCATTTCCATATCCTCCATCATTGGAGAGTCTTCTGGATCCACTTGAGCAAATACATTACCAATACTGTTATTATTATTGTTGATACCTATAAGACCTATAGCTAGAAGAGCGATTAAGAAGGTTGTAGTTGTTAAGATCGTCTTCATCAAAAACTGTAGGTTATCATAATTTATAACAATTGGGGATAATTTCTATGAAGAATCATTTGCAATTATTATTTAATAGTAAATATCAACTACAAAACATAGAATGAGAATTTCAAGGATTAATAAATACAATTGTCACTAAATTACTTTGTAATCGTCTTTAAAATCTAATCTAAAACCTATTTGGCAGAAATCATAAGTCAAAGGTAGTCATAGTCTGGACCAAAAGTCATCCAGTCCGGTCGTCTACTAGTTCAAGTTATGACAATTAATTAACAAAGATAAAATTATCTCAAATTTTTAAATAGTAAAATTTACATAATTACTCGCTTCAATAATTAACCAGCAATTCCAAAGAATTTAAGCATACCTAGCCTTCTATATATACCTGGCTCATCGAGGGCTATGGCTTTTCTCTATAATAATAAAAATTGTCTAGTTCCTAATTTACTTTACCATTTTCGAATGTAAATGTTAATGAAGTATAACCGGAAAGTGATACATGGTAAAACCTCCAACCTATGCCATCAAAACGTAGTGGAATTCCAACTTATAATTATAACGATAGCATTTATATCTTTATAGAAGAAAATATTACTAAGAACTTTTAAAAATAATGAGAAATACAATACAACAATAGATCAATGAGAAATAAAAAAACTATTACCTACTGCTCGTCATGTCTGTAAGATGTATCATTGAAGGATCAAAATTTATGTAATTGAAGGAAATCCAAAAACTGTATTCACTGTAAGGGTTACTAATTTTATTAATATGTTGATTACTAGAATCAAAATAACTATTATTATTTTGAATGTTTATACTTCTGTTTAATGGCTATATTTAATGGAGCAATTACTAACCAAAAGTATTCAGCAATATCCAAATTAACAAAAGAAATAATTATTGATATTGTAAAAACTAGAGGAATAGATATAAGGTTTATCATAACACCTTTTATATATAACGAATGCAAATTTTTATCTATTAAAAGTTTATCTTTTGTAGCATGCCACCATATCATGGCAAGCAAAGAGCTTGTCAAGATTACCATAAAAGAGTAGATTATATAAGGAATATGATAACCTCCATAGTTTATTACAAGAGAAGTAGAAAGTGATAAGAGAGTTATTAATAAAAGAAATAGTAAATTTAGGTATACCATGATAATATGCGATCCTTTAATATGATTAAAGACTTGATGATACGATACCCAGAATATTGCTATTACAGCAAAACTTATGATATAACTTTCAAATTGCGGAAAGAGACCATTTAGTTTATCTACTAATTCAGCTTGTGTTAAGTCAGAGGGTAAATCTGGTATGTCAATGGATAAAGCCATAAGAGTTATTGCGAATGCAAAAACCGCATCACTAAAAGATATGACATGTTCTACTTTTATAAAGGGAGTGAATGATCCTGACGACATATTTAAAATCTAATATACAGAATAATAGATATAAATAATTTTTATATTGAGTGCTTTAATCTTTTTAAATTACCATAGTATGAGGTAATGTTAAATCTATTTATGAACTTCATTGATCTATAATGAGCTAGACTTTGTTCTTTATATGTATATTTCTATTGGATTTATATTTAATAAAAAAAAATATATTAAATATTATATGAAAATTTTATCTGATATTATTATATAATTTATTGTTTATACCACTTTAATGATTTCAACAATATTGTTAATAATCACATTTGCGACAACAATAAGTATTATAGGAGCAAGTAGTCCTATAATTAATACATTTGCTCAGAATGATGATGCTTCTAATCCAATGACATCAGATACAAGTAATAATATGTCAATGACAAATGAAAATATGGATGCCAGTAGTGATAACTTAACTGGTGGAAATGAACAGCAAGGCTCAGAAGGAACTTTAGATAAAATAAAAGACAAATTAGGTGGAATACTAGGTAATGGAGGAAATGATCAGTCAACAACTGGAGAGAACTCTGTACAAAACTCAGAAGGAACTTTAGATAAAATAAAAGACAAATTAGGTGGAATACTAGGTAACTAATAGATAATAGATCATAGATAATTCTAATAAAGGAGTAACATATTCTTTTTTTTAAAGTAATTATTCAAAGCTATAACTTCCATAGTAAAAATAGGTAATTAAATTTAGTTATTACGAACCAAGTATTTTGAATTTAATATTCAGTAAATTGTATAAAGTTTTACATATTCAATGGAATATGCACATGAATTTTATATGAAGATCATAAAATCGATATAAATCAAGATAAAATATATTCAGAAATGTTTACGATATAATAAATATCAACCAACGTATGTAATATCCTGTTAATTGTTTATAGAGATAACTTTTAAATTAATCTCTAAACTATGATAAGTAGCTACGTATTTTTATTTATAATACTCTTTATAAAGAATAATCATTCTATTAGATGCTTTATATATAATAAAAACAAAAATCCATATACTTGTTATATTTAAAAAATTTAATTGAGAAAGGTTATAATTTTTGGAACAGGTAACTTTGCACAAATTATCTATATCTATTTAAAACAGTCTCCGGAATTTGAAGTTGTAGCTTTTACAGTTAATGAATGGGCTTTAAAAGACAATAAAATATTTTGTAGCTTACCTGTAGTTCCATTTGAAACAGTTCAAGATGTTTATCCATGTACAAAATTTGATATGTTTATAGCAGTAGGATATACTAATATGAATAAGAAAAGAGCAAAGATATTTGATGAAGCAAAAACAAAAGGGTATAAACTAATAAGTTATGTACACCCTACTACTTCGATTAGTGAAGAATTTCATATGGGTGAGAATTGCTTTATCTTTGAAAAAAATGTTATTCAACCTTTTGTTACCTTAGGAAATAATATAATAATTTGGACAGGTAACGTAATAAGTCATCATACAACGATAAAAGATCATTGCTTTATTGTTTCACATTCCGCAATAGCAGGAAATGTGACTATCAATTCATTTTGTTTCATAGGCATGAATGCTACTATAAGAAACGGTATAAAAATCGCTAAAGAGACTGTAATTGGGGCCGGAGCCATTATACTAAATGATACCGAGGAAAAGGGAGTCTATGCCAATAAGTCTACCATTAAATTAGATATAACCAGTGATAAGTTAAAATCATTATAGTTTCTTTAAGTATCGATATGATATTATATATTTTTTTATCTCATGATGTTGATTGGAGAAAACAAGGACCAGAAAAAGAACATATTTTGGCTAGGAAAGATAGATTTGAAAATTCAGTATTTGAGAGAGTTAATCAAGAAAATTTATATTATAATTTTTTAGAAATAATGGATTTGGAAGAAAAATTTGGTGTTAGGTCCACCTTTTTTTTCAGAACACATTATGAAAATGGGAATTATTTAGATTATGAAGAAGAAATTACATCTCTTATGGATGGAAATTGGGAGATAGGATTACATACGGATGGTAGTTCTATCAAGAATTTAGACTGGCTTCAAAAAGAGAAAACCAATTTAGAAATTCTTACTAGAAAGCCAATCTTTGGAAATAGAGTTCATTATCTTAACTTTGATAATAAATTACTATCAAAACTCTATCAAATTGGATTTACTTATGATTCAACTATGAAAAAATATAAGAATAGTATTAGTATTGATGATATGAATTATAGAAAAATTGATGGTATACTAGAATTCCCAATAACTATAATGGATACATATTTATTTTCATATTTAGGAGTAACTGAGGAAAATATATTAAATGTTTTTGAAGAAACTATATCTACCGCAACGTGCAAAAATGAGTCTGATAATATAAAAATTATAACTCTACTTTGGCATGACAATGTTTTAAAAATGAAAGGAGGGAGAATGTATAAAAATATACTTGAATATTTGACATCAAAAAACAATATCAAAATTATGCGAGGTATTGATCTTGTTAATATTATCAATAAATTTGATAAAGGTTTAACATAAACAAAATCAACAGTAAGTAAATAAATTCAAATTAAGAGGATCATATTTAGAATATAATAGTTTATCTAAAACAACATATTACCAAAGTATTCCAGAATATAAAAATGCAATATAATTTGTATATAACATAAAAATTGATGATGATAGTATTTATAATGTGTTTAAAGAAGGTTATACATGAAATATAATTATTGTTAAATACAAATATCTCAATATATATATATAATTAAACAAGCAATTAAAGAAAGTGATCTAATCCTGAATGAGAAGTATTTTTTCCACAATAAAATAGAAATAATTCAAGGTTCAGGAGATATTTTAGAAAAAGTAAATAAAATACTTAATAATGCGGAAAGCGTTGTAAATGCTTGTTTAATTCCCTCTTTTCTTCAAAGTTATGCATCTAATTTCGAAATACAGAATAGCTACAGACATGCTCAAAGTCGAGGTGTAAAACTTAGATGTATTACAGAAGTCACTGAAGATAATATAGAACAGTGTAGGCAGCTGATGTCGATCGCAGAAGTTAGACATTTACCAAAAGTCATTGGTATTCTATTAGTAACTGAGAAGGAGTTTTTTAGTGATATAGACCCATTACCGTTTTCTAGTTCTTCTAAACTCCTGTATAGTTATCTGGAAGAAGTAGTAAAACAACATCTTGACGTATTTGAAAGTTTATGGAATAAGGCTGTTTCCGGAAAAAAGAAAATAGCAGAAATAGAAAAAGGTATTGTTTCAAAAATTACAGAAGAAAGAATTCGGCAAATAGAAGAAGAAAAAGATCAAATAGAAACAAGAATTATTGAAACTCCTACACAATTTCATAATTTTATGGTAAGTAGTTTGAAAGATACCATTGAACGGGATTGGTATTTTCAAGATGAAATATTAAGAAGCATTTATGAAAATTATTTTGAATTATTTAAAGAGAATATGAAAAAAACATTGTTATTAAAAAGGATGAATCAAAATAGGAAGTCAAAATCATCTTTAAACAAAAAAGACAACATTATTGGTTTAAGATGTATCTTGAAAATAACACGACAAAATATGGAATTAGTAGGAAAATTTCTTGAGGTAGAAGGTGTTTACATAAGACATACCAGTAATCCTCTACCCATCAATTTTGAAGTATCAGATACAAAATTCAATCTTTCTATGCGTACATCTAATAAAATAGATACTTATGTACTTTCCATCCCAGATTCATCACTTATAAAACATTTTAAATCTACATTTGAAGACCTATGGAATGAGGGTTTGGATGCTAAAATAAAAATAAATGATATAAGAACTAATCTAAATGTAGAAGAAGGATTTACAGAATTAATTGAAAATCCTTATAAAACTCAACAACTTTTGATCCACCATTTACAAAAAGCAACTAAAGAAATCTTAATCATCCTTCCATCAATAAATGCTTTCTTTAGATATAGAAAAATAGGGATATTTGATATTTTAGAAAAAAAATTATTACATAATAATCATAATAGTTACCGAGAAAACAGTAACAAATTATTAGTCAAAATATTAACACCTACTAACAATAAATTAGAGAAAAATATAACAAGTATTTACAATAAAATAAAAGACACAAAGAAACAAAAAGAAAATATTGAATTTAGAAGAATAGAATCATTATCAGAGATCAATACTGCCTGTATAATCATAGATAAAAAAGATTTATTGGTTATTGAATTAAAAGATGATTCCAAAGATAATTTTTTGGAAGCAATTGGATCATCAATATATTCTAATACTCCAACTACTGTTTTTTCCTATATCTCAATTTTTGATACTCTTTGGACCCAAACAGAATTATATGAAAGTATTAGAACAGCAAATGATGAACTGCAGAGTACGACAGAAGAATTGAGAGAATCGCTACAAATATTAGCAAATGTAAATCAAGAACTTACATTAACCAATGAAATATTAAATAAACATGGTAGAATGCAAAAAGAATTCATAAATGTCGCAGCCCATGAATTAAGAACACCTACTCAATCTATTGTTGGATATTGTGAAATGATAGATGCTTTTCCTGAAAACACTCAAAAATATTTAGAACCTGTAAAAAGAAATGCTGAAAAATTGTATAGATTAACAGAAGACATCTTGGATGTATCAAGAATAGAAAGTGGTACGTTAAAACTTGAAAAAAGCAAATTTGATTTAAGAGAAATAATAGTAAATTTAATTGAAGATTTAACAGCAAAGATGAAAAAAGAAGAGGATATAATACAATCAAACAAAGCAAACAACGATAAAAATACCAATATCCAGCTAATATATCCACAATTATCTGCAGAACCGTTATTTGTTTATGCGGATAAAAATAGAATACAACAAGTACTTTCTAATTTGTTAAGTAATGCTTTAAAGTTTACTGAAGATGGAGTAATTACAATTAATACAGAAAAATTCATGGATACTGTTAATATTAATAGTAATGAAAATAATAAAGAAAAAGAATTTGTGTCTATCAAAATAAAAGATACAGGAAAAGGAATCGATCCCGAGGTATTGCCACGACTATTTGAGAAATTTGCAACAAAATCTGATAAAGGAACCGGTCTGGGTTTATACATTTCAAAAAATATTATAGATGCTCATGGAGGAAAAATATGGGGAGAGGATAACAATAAATATGGAAAGAATGGTGCAGAATTCGGTTTTACTTTACCTTTATATAATATTTAAAATTAAATTCTTATATATAAAATTTGATTAACTTATAATTTATGTATCGTTTATTAATGCTAAATATTTATTTCCGTGAATTTAAGATTTCTTTAGGTAAAAAATTTCTTGTTTACATGATCCGCTCGAAGGAAATATCAATAGTTCTTGTTGATGTATTTCATTGAAGTAAAATCTCTTTTTATAACTTCTAATTAGTCTTTTAACATTTTAATTGTGCTATAATATAACAAGGAAAATTTTATTGTTACTTCTAATTTATTGAAGCTATATTATACTAATTTTCAAAACTTAATCTTATCTTAAGATTTTAATTAAATAAGATAATGTATTCTATGATAATGCTGTGCTTAGGTTCTCAATCACGACTCCAGTAAAAAACAAGATCATCTTAGTTGAATATTTTAGGATTACGAATAAAGAAATGATAACAAAGACTATCAAATCTACGATGATGAGTAATAAATTATACCATTATTTATCTTCCACTTCCAGGTAATTCTATTCCTTTAAATGGAGAGCGATAATCACTTTCTTCTTCTATTCCTTCACTAGTAGTAACTTTTACAATACTTATATTAGTTTCAGGTTTAGGATAAAAGAAAAAAAACTATTAAAAAATTAGATCATTGAGATTAAACTACTTATTAATTTATATCTATATTAAACTCGTTTAATTTTAAGAATGAAATGAATAAGAATAAATGTAAAAGTAGACAGAATATTTTTGTGGACCTCAATTTCTCAACTGATATGTTCGACATTACAGATAAGACTAAACATAAAATTGAAACTATTAATGCATCAAGCATTCTCCTGCTAGAAACTATTACTTGTAGTAGTGTATCAAACCAAAATTGCATATTTCAGAATAAGAATAATTATTTAGTAGTAGATAAAAAAACAATTTTAAAAGATGAAAATAAAACGTATCATTCTAGTTTGTTTAACAGAGAAAAAAATATATGTTATATAATATTCCAGAAAATATTTCCAGTTATTATGTTTTTAAAGGTAATACTACTAAAGAGGTACAACTGCCTCATAACGAAAATTGTAATTATAGAATTAAATTGATATGTCAGAAATAACTTCACTTTTTATTTCAATTGTAATACTGTTTTTCCCTGATCTTCTCAACAAAAAATATGTATTTAGTTACTTCTGGGATGTATTATCAAAATCTTATAAAACTGATGCTGAACCTGTTAAGGATTTTTTTATAGATATAGATTCAAATAAATTTGATAAAGTATCTAAAAAAGAGACAATAACTAAATATTTTGGATACGGGTTTTCTGTTATTGGTTTGTTTATTACAATAATAATTACTTCATTTTCAATTATAGCCATAATATTATCAAATGTTGGTAATTTTTCTCTTATTACTGTTAATTTAATAATATTTATTATTTTAATAATATTGGTATTTGAGATTCAACATCTTATTTCTCACAATAAAGCAGATAAAGAAAAATTACATGTGTATAATTCAAAATTAATGCTTAAACTAAAAATAATAATTGTAGTAATTAATTTGTGTCTTACTCTCTTTAGTCTTTCATTAACGAATAATTCATAAATTAAATATAAAATAAAAGATTTAAAACTCAAAATTTAAAGCTTAGATTTTTGTTTTGTATGATGATGTCAATCCAATTATATATTTTTTTATTTGTATTCCTTTCAATTTTGTTCTTAACATGAATTTTTGATTGTACAACGAGAAAGAAGTTTTCAAATGTGCCAATCCGTTCTATTAATTTAAGATATATTTACTTCTTTCATTCAATTCGTTAATAAAATAATTCTTCTTAGATGGTAGTAAAAACTTTAGCTAGGAATATCTATTTATTTTATGAATATAGATTTGAAAGAAATAAAAAAGCCACTGTTATAGTTACTATCAAATTAACACTTGTAATTCTTTACTTCTCATTGAAAATTTATTAATTAAATAAGTGTAATTTTTCTTCGTATTTGCAAATTGGATACCCAATAACAATTAAAAAACAAAATAGCAGTAAGTCCTAAATCATTGCAATACATATAATATTTATGTCCGATGCAAAATCTATGTTTAAACCAAATGATACAATTGTAAGCAAAACGGCCTCTGGAATTTTACTAATTTTTGGAATTTCAATATTGATTATTGGAGTTGGTGCTACACTTTATACATTGAATAATAATTTTGTAATTTTTTTATCAGCGATTGGAGTAATACTATCTATTTTTTCATTCATTTACATAATAAGACAATATGAAAGGTCTATTATATTGCGACTTGGAAAATATCATAAACGAATAGGTCCTGGTATTAACTATAGGATCCCGTTTGTCGATAATGTCTTGGTAATTGATATCAGAGAAAGGGTGAGAGAATTTAAAGCCGAAAGAATGTTAACAAAAGATAACGTTCCAGTTACAATTGATGCGATTTTGCGCTATAAGATAATTGAGGATAGAGCAAAAGATGCTATTTTAAATGTAGAAAACTTTAATGAAATGATTCAACAAGTTTCACAGACAACATTAAGAAATAATATTGGGTCATCTTTATTTCAGGATATTTTATCTAAAAGAGAAGAAATAAACCAACACATTAGATCAATTATATCTAATGAAGCGAGTAATTGGGGAATAGAAGTTGTAGGTGTTGAAATTCGTCAGGTAATTATACCACAAGAGTTAGAAGCGGCTATGTCAAAACAGGCCCAAGCAGAACGAGAAAAAAATGCTAGAATTATATACAGTGAATCGGAAGTTCTTGTAGCAAATAAATTTAATGAAGCATCAAAAGTATATACAAATAATCCTGTTGCATATGCATTAAGACAATCAAACATGTTGTTTGAATCTATAAAAGTTCAAGGTAATACAATAGTAATGGTTCCTTCTGAAACTTTGAATTCCATGGGTTTTGGCAATTTGGCCATGACCGTAGCATATCTTGAAAATACTAAAAAAGCAGCAGCTACTATGGAACAAAAAGAAAATAAAAATTGATAGATGATAAAAAAATTTTCAAATAAGCATTTTAGATGTAACAAATGTTCAAAGAATAAAAATCCACATAACACCTGAAATAATTTGCTATTAAAAATATTGTTGTTCATTAAACCATTCTATTTTTTTTCATTTAGTAAGTGATCAACAATAAAAACAATGGGTTTCATCAATTTTATAGTTAAAGATGAATAACGAACTAGATGTAAAAGAAGTTGCTTTTAACAATATAATTCAATGGTTATCTGATATTGGTGTTATAATAGAAAAAAAGGAGGTAAATAAAATTCCTGAATCAAAAATACAATTTGAATTACTTATA
>DASVEV010000302.1:0-2546 GCA_036380415.1 Nitrososphaeraceae archaeon | reverse complement strand
CGCTTCTAAAAAAAGAGTCTACTATATGGTAATAAAGAAGATAATATTTAAGATTTACTTGGTATTATATATTTTAAAAAAAATTAAAATAACTAAAATAAATTTGTTATTTTTGTAGTATTGAGATTTGTGCAGTTACTGTTGGGTCCGTAGTTGTGTAGAAAGTATAATTTCCTGGAGATAAGTTAGTTGCTACATATTCTATGAATCCTTTTGGTTGAATAGTTCCAGAATCAACCAGATTTTAGTAGTACTGGAGCTTACCATGTCCAGTCAGATTTAAAAAAGGGTTCTACATATCCGATAAGTGTCGAAATAATATCAATTAACAGTAAACCAGTAGAAAGTCCGATTAAAGTTTTATTCGACTTTAGGACTGCTTAATTTTTTTATTTTATTTTTGTTTTGATTAATCTAGGATTACCTATCATCAATATTACTGCTTTTAAAAAATAAATAAATAATAAATTGATTTTCTATCTAAATTAAATTATTTGCTTTGTAATAATAAATCTATTTTCATACAATGGTCAAATGATATATAGGACAACAATTGATTTAACTAATAAAAATTAGCAACTATAAATCATAATAACCATTCATTAAGCTAATGTAATGGCGCTATTGATCCAGCCCAGTTAATACTCGATGATAAGCCTATAACTTCTCCAGCAGGAGGAGGATGGTTGGTAACATTAATAAGTCCTCCTGACGACGTTACACTCAACGTTTTTGTATATTGCTTTGACAATTCGCCATAACAATCCACTTTTTTATTTTTTATTTAATACTAATTGAAAAGCAAAATTTTTAAGAAATAGATAAATTTAGAAAGTATCTGGTCCCACTTTATAGAAGGGTTCAACTCCCACTGAGCCCGTTATATACATGGGTTCAGATAATTGAGAATGAAAATCAACTTTATAAGAAGAGGTATTAGTCCAAGATGGTAGCCAAATTATCTACAACTATTAATAAAATTCAGAGTTTACCAAATTTTTCTAATAGCAAAATAATTAACGAATTTCTAAGATATATGAAGAATAACGGTTCTTCGGAAAGGCATCAGAATAATAATCTTAATGTACTTATTGAATTTTCCAACTACTTTGATTCCTATAACACTTTTTATGATATCAATAAGAAAGAACAAATACTATCTTTTTTAGATACTAAAATAAAAGACTCAGAAAAAGACCCAGAAAAAAGATGGATAACTAGTTGGAACCATTATTTAACAAGAATAAAATTATTTTTTAGATTTATTATAGCAACAGTAAATACAGAAAATAATAAACTGAAAGGCCGAATACCCTAGTTTTTTTCAGATTCTACACATTTTTATCAATAACAGATTTAAAATATTTATATCGTGGGGCATATAATTAAAAAAAATCTAGACAAGGTTATTAAAGGTATACAGAAACATAATGTATTTTATATGAGACGTTCTAAGTTAGATCGCATAATATGTCTTTTGGATTCGGTGATAATAAAGAAGATAAAGATACTGAACATACTAAAAAACCTCTTCTTGATGGAGATGACTTAGATGAAGTTAATAAAATAAAGGATATGTTAAATCCAGACGAAAAAGTATTACTTGTTGCAAAACAATCAAAAATAAAACCTGGAGGTTCTTATTTTACACCAAATATCATCTATGCAACAGACAGAAGAATCATAATTAGGGATCCATATATGCTTGGATTAAAAGCAAATGTAGTTGATATCCCCTACGATATAATTACAAGTTTGAAACTTGAAGAGGGATTGCTATCATCTACAATAAGATTTAAAGCTCCTGGATTAATGAGCTCAACCAGATTAGGGATGATGGATAAAATAATCGAAGGTGAAGATGATGAAACAGGTATAATAGAAGCTATCCCCAAAGATAAAGCAGAACATTTAATTGAAATCATTCGTTCAGGTATGCAAGGTAGTCGAAGAGCAGCAGCATCAAAAAAGCAAAAATCTATCGAATTAGATGAACCTAAAGAAGACACAAATATCCCCAATCAATCAGTATCAATTGCAGATGAATTAGAGAAACTTGCAAAACTAAAAGAAGAAGGATTAATAAGTAAAGAAGAGTTTAATCAGATGAAACAAGATCTTATTAAGAATAAGTGAAGATAGTAGAATTTCTTATTCTGAAGTTTATTGGCTAAAAATGATAGGCAATACTTCATTCAAAAGTCTTTTAGCCAATGAGGTTTAATATTGTACCTAAACCACCAATATTAATTCAATTTGAAAATTAACAATCCCGTCGCAGCCTGTAGGACCAGCTAACATTTCTAATCCTCGAGTGATTATTCCAGGTGGAAGTCCCAATGTTAAAGATCCCCCTCCAAATAAAGCTCCATTTCTTGTACAACCAAAGCAGTTTCTCCATCTCTTGTTAAGTCTCCATCGTCCTCAACATAATTATTAGATGTTTGATAAAGAGCCCCTTGAACGTAACCACATATTTGCATCCAATCGGTATTTCAATTAGAGGATGTACCATAACCCTGAGTAATACTAAAAGCCCCTAATAT
>DASVEV010000301.1:0-4531 GCA_036380415.1 Nitrososphaeraceae archaeon | reverse complement strand
ATTGTTTCAATCCCATTCCACAGAACTTGTATGAAATTATACACTAATATTTTACAATTATCTTTATTTTAAAATAAGTTTCTAACAATAAAAGCTAAATACATTCTTACATTTGATATAAGAATATCCACAGAATCAATCGTTTGTTATACTGATAGTATAAATTATGATATTGGTTTTTTTATCTATTATAATTTACATTGTTAATATATAAAATAATTTAAAACAGTATTATTAGAAACTTTTAGAGAATTTTATGTGTTATTCTATATGAGATTTTATTCACAAGTCATATAAATAATCTCTAGTATGCTATTTACATGAATGGTCATAATATCGCCGTCTATATAATAATTCCACTTGCTCTCTTCTCTATTATATCATTGTTTGATAACGTACAAGCTCAAACTAACTCAACATCATCTGCCAATCAAACGGCATCTCAACAACAACAGCAAAATCAAAACGCAAATCTCACTGCGCAGACTTTAATGAAAACAGATATAGTTGCATTAAAGAATACTTTGATGAACGCACAGTTGGCAATAGTTGATGGTAATATCAAACAAGCATTAAAAGATGTTATGGATTTAGAAACACAATTGATATTACTAGAACCAGCTCCTCCTACTAAATTTATAAATAGTATACATAAAGCTATAGCTGCTATATCTACATCAGAAATTGATAAATCATTGAATACTCTTACTAACATTCAAGTTAGTATATTAAAAGCAGAAAATCTAATATTCAAAGCTGCAGTGGCAAATCCTCAAGTGATGCAACAATTTGACACTTTGAACTATGTAGTACCAACTCCTCAACCTGAAAAGATAGAACAAGTTGACATTTCGAAAAATGTAGTACCAACTCCTCAACCTGAAAAGATACAACAATTTGACACATTCATCAAAACTTGGAGATAAGAATGCCAACAACATTTTTGTTGGAGATATTGGCGTCCTGACTGATGGATATCGATATTATTTTGAAGTTAATGAAGATAGAACAGGCTTAAAATTTGATAGTAATAGTAGTAGTAGTCAAACTGGACTGAATGACTTAGTTGCTGACAATGAACAAGAAATGTCTGTAATAGCTCTTGGAACCGATTTTGGTGGAATAACAGATATTGAAACTGGCCCAGATGGATTTTTGTATATATTAACATTAGACAGAGAATCAGATGGTGAAGATAAGATCTATAGAATTACACAGCTATTATGAGAATACGTTACCAACAAGTAAATACAAATTAATAATAGTTACTACATTTGACTTCTATTGTAGAACCGCTATCGGTATTACTCCCTCCTTCAAATTTCTAAAGAATTTACATCTTAATATTCCAAATATATTTTAAAAAATAAGTTCTAATAATAAAAGCAAAATAGAAGTTAGCAATATATCTCTAATAGACTCTTATTTTTGCACGGCTATCGATATTATTCCCTCCTTGGCATATTTCAAGTTTCTATACCTTCTGATAATACAAAAACAATTTTAAAATAAGTTTCTAAGAATAAAAGCTATATACAATGTAATAGAACCCCACTACATGGAAGGCTCTACTCCAGAAAAAAGGGGTTTAATTGTTTCTAGGTCTTGAATCTTAATATTAATTTACAAATTATTTTTATGATAGATAAAAAAATTTAAATATTTATCTGTGTTTTCTTATATTAGAGTCTTATTACTGAATCTCTATCGTTCTTAGGGTCTACCTTACAATATGATTAGTCTTCTTTTTGTAAGTTCAACATTATGTTTCCTTTTGACAGGTAACGCTATTTATGATGTGGAAAATCTTTTTCTATTCTAAAAAGAATAATAATATATGTTCAAGTTAACAAAATTTAGTATCTGCATAGTAGGAATGATTGTAGGAATAACCATAATCGGTGCTCTTCCTTTTATGGGGTTAGTTTGTAGTCATTGTTAGAAGAAGACGCCAAACCCAACAATCTATGTACACTCAAACAAACAGCATTTCAAAACAAAAAGTTTTGAAATATCTATATAGATGTAACATAAGCTGTTTTACTTCCTATTAAGATATTGAAAATCTATCTTTTTTAAATTTATTTTTTTTTGGCGCTTAAAAATAGCATTTATGCTGAAAATTCAAAATAACAATACATTTTACTACTAAATGCAAATAGTTTCTTCTATAGCTCTAAATCTAAAGAGTGAATTAATAAAAATTATTACCTAATATTTATCAAGAAAAAATATTATTAGGTGATTTGAATTTACATATGTTTTTTAGTATAGCATTTTAAAACCTTTGCAGTACCTATATCTTTCAAGCAAGAAATTGATTCAACATTCTTTTTAATTACTGTCCCACTTGAAACTTTTTCAATTATTTCTGTAAATAACATCACATCTAATATTTGAGTAGGTTTATTTTGTTTATAAGTACACAAAAATGCTTCTTTTTCTGCTTCCACCGTCTTTGAAATGCCATTAGAACTTACTACGGTCTCCATTTCTATTGGAGATGCGATATTTAATATTCTTAAATTCAGAGGGTCACAACTTACTGCAAAAGGGTATTCTCTGGAAATAGGAATTTGATTTGAGTTACAATAGGACACTGTACCATTATATCCTTTGACACATGTGACAGTTTCAACAGTTTTATTCAAAGTAGATTGAGTTCTCAAGTTTTCAAATAGCTCTGTAAAAAGACTTACCATTGCTACTACTGGAGCACCATTTTTTGTTATACATTTGAAAATTTCTTTTTCAACATGAATAGTTTTTGCAATGTCCTTGAAAATAACAGTGTTCATATCTATAGGGTCAGTTGGAGGATTAACTACTTGGCATTTAGTCACTTTTATTGGGTCAGGAATGTTCGTGGCTATTTCCTTTTGACCTTGTACCTGTAATGGTTGTATAATTATAAAACCTGTTATTATTAATAAGGCAATTAGAATAGTTGTAGAGATGATTTTGTTTGAGTATAGTATTCTCATTAATTATTGTTTACTTTAACTAAAATATCAAAGCTATGCATCATTTATCCTAATTTTTTTAATAAATTTTTACTGTTTTTTATTCTATTTGTTCATTAGTCAATTCGATGTTATGACCTAATAGACAATTGAGAAAAATGCAATGGAACTAGTATTGTCATTATTAAAAAAATTGATATTGATAAATATGATTATAGTTTTTGAGAATTTGGAAGAATGTTTTCATAACTATAACAAAACTTTTCGGCGCCGAAAAATTTTATCCGATAGTTATTGCTATATTTCATCTTTCTAATAGCAAAAATAATGATAAAAAACCTTTTATAATTTTAAATTGTTTATGTTATATGAGAACCTTACGATTATTAAATCTTCATTGTAATAAAACTGATGATGATGATAATACAAAAGTAGATGAGACTTTTCTTACTGTTGATAACGGTAAGTTTCAAGGATTTGGACCAGAGTCTATGAGCAATGGAAGTGATTGGAACATCAATGCAAATATTCAATTCAATGTGGAGGCTATAGTAAGTTTCTTTGATGAAGATTTGATACGTAAACTAAGTAATACCAAACATTTTAGGAATCACATTGTTGAGGAAAATGAGGTTAGTAAAGGACCAAAAAAGGTTAGTTTCTCATCGAATAATGCGAATTACGTTTTAACCTATGAAATAATATAAAAACAAAGAATTCTATAGATATTATATTGAATTCGAAAACGTTTATTTGTTTAAAATTTTGTAATAATATTAAACTTTGTATCTTTATTAATAGAGATTGAATATTTATTTACAACTGCTTTATAGAATATATGTAAAAAGCCTTTTCTGTTTTCTGTTAATTTATTATTTTATCCAACTAGCAAATCTCTTTGTTTTGCATGATCTGCCTCAAGGTCTTTTCTGTTGATTGGGGCTATGAGCTCTTGTATATTTGAGCCAAATAGTGATCTCTGATAATGATTGAAATCTTTTCCAGATGATTGGTTGTTAATATAATAGTATTTTAAAGAATGGAAAGAAGGTGAGAGAAGAAAAAAATAATAGAACTATAATAATTACTCCTACTACTACTACAAATTTATTATATCTATCCTTTCACCAAATTGTTTAATACTGATGGTTATAAAGTATTTTTCAAATATGAGAGAGGTTACTCAATATACCCTGCTGGTTGCAATTTTAGCTATTCTTATCTATATTGCTGTAGTTAGTACTGGATCAATAGCAACAACTAACGCAAATAAAAATTCGCTATCTGAATTACAAGATTCTAATTTAGCTTCTTATGAATTAGTATCAGGTAATTTAGATTATGTTCATACAGCAGACATGAATAGAGCCACTCAGACAGTACTTTTAAATGGAATAACTCTCAATTCTAGTGAGTTTATTATACTTTATGATTCAACACCTTATGCAAGTAAAGGACATATAGCATTAAATTTACCATGTGATCCTAAAGATCCCCAAGACCGTCTTTTAGATGTTCTTATAGGAAGAGCTCCTGATATGATTCCAATGGCTCTGGGATATATTCCA
>DASVEV010000300.1:0-5271 GCA_036380415.1 Nitrososphaeraceae archaeon | reverse complement strand
AGATTAGACATCTGATTCATTAGGCTTTGGTTTAGCAGTCTCTCGGCTGTTTCCTTATCTATTCTTCCTAAATAAGCCGAATTCCAATCACTTAGACGAATCTTGGTATTTGGTTGGACTATAAGTCTGTCTATGAAGTTTGTCTGCATTTATACAATTAACATTAATGAATTAAAGAATGTTTTTCCGAATATAGGAGGTAAAAATGGTAATAATACCTCAATTATAGTCTTGTTTATACTACTGCAACAACCAATAATACTAAAAGATTAGTTAGACGATCTACGAAACAAACTAGGTTTGCAAAAGTTAAATATATTTAATTATAGTCTCAAGATCCAGGACTATTCATCAATAACAATTGACCGCCTTCCCCCAGTGTATGAGCTTGAATATCCAACAACCAATAACCTTTTCCAAATATATCAAAAACTTCTATTATTCCGCTGGACTCCCATTCTCCAGCTTTTGGATGAGAAACATCCGGTGATTGATCAACTATTGCTACTGGATCCAGATTATGGCTAGTAAGATCATATTTTAAAACTCTTGCATTAACTCCTCCATCTATTATATTGTAATCATTAAGGTCTTCCTGTATCATAATACTTTTTTTACTAGTTGCAATATTATCTGGATTTCTCAGATCGTCGCCTCCATCACCTCCATCTAAGAGTATTGAAATTTTCACTTTGTAATAATTATTATTATTAGTAACATTAGTATTATTCGCTTGATTAAGCGAAGGTTCTATAATTTCAAATTGGTATAATCTCCCATCCTTATATCTTTCACCAAATTCGTCAGATCCCGTATCAGTTATGTAAATTACTGAATTGTTAACTTTATTATAATCTGTGTCCTCTAACCTCATAAAGTCCAAAGCATTTAGATTCTGAACTTCTTTTTCAAGGTCCGTAGAATTTTGAGTCATCCAATTCCAGGTTACTGGTTGGAAATGTCCATTGTATATAATGCCCTTCTGTAAGTCTTGGAAGCTAGTTATATTATTCTCTCCAATGAGGACATATAATTTCCCAATGCCATTTAGAAAATTAGTTGGATTATCTGATATAAACATATATAATTGAGAGTGATTGGGGTCACCATCTTCCGTAGTTAACACAATAGTTTTATTGTTTTTGTTAGGGACCAATATCGTATTTTCATGGGAAAACTTCCCAAGCCATGGCATTTCCGTTTTATTTTTTGTCACAGTATCATAAGCGACAACGATTCCTTCTTCTATTTCTTCATTTGTTACGAAAAGAGGATTCTTAAATCCGTTTTCCATAAAAATTGTAGCGGAACAAAAACGCTCATACTTTCCTGATCCATCTTCTATTAATTCTCCAGAGATTATCCTACCATTTTCATCAACAGTTAGCTTGGATACTTTTGCATATTCATTTACTTTATCTAAAGCTAATTCATGATTTACAAAAATATCAATAAGTCCATCTCTATTATGTATTGATGCTAAACCATCTGGTAGGCGAGGAAATATATAACCATTGGGTAATATATCATTAAAAGTTATTAAAGATTTTACTGTACTATTACTAGGGGATATAACCTGGAGGTAGGGTTTTGTCTTTGTAAGAAATGATTCTGTAGTATTCAAATATTCTGTTTGATTGGTCATATTTTGTGCAAAAATACTTATTGTCTCATTTTTTGTAGTTGAAATAAACAAATAGTGAAAAATGAAAAATAATAAAATAAAAAATAGTGCTTTATACATTAATCAATTATCAAGATGACATTAATAAAAGATTATTTACAGGAACTATATAGGAAATCGTTTAAGCTTATAATCATTATAGATCCTGATTATCTATATAATAAACAATAATAAATATTAAATTAGGAGTACGATCCTGTTTACGTCATGAAAATAATTTTGTAATTATGCAATGTATAGAGTTTCAAATATTACAATGACAAAATAGGGAAAAGATTATAGTGTCTACAGAATGGAAATATTGATTTTCTTGGCTCTAAAAAATTAAAAGATGTATTGTAGTATTCTTTAGAGCCAAGGCAAGATGATATTTAGGGGCTATAATAATAACATAAAAGGAATTAATTAACGTTATCGATAGATATACCAAAGGGGTATATAGACATACTATATCCTATAGAAAAAGCTTATTTTATACTAAAGGATCTGTTGTTAGGTTAAACTCATTGTTTAGTGAACTTACCAAATTAGATAAGCAAGTTCTGTACATAGTTATTGCTAATTTTAAGACTATTATATGAATAAACCGTTTAATAGTTGCCAATTGATTATTAATTGAAAAATAATATTATTACTTTATATAACACTTAATTCTTTATACAATTAAAGAAAGATAATATAAATATAATAATCAAGAAATAATATTCTTATTCTTCAATATAATCTAATTGTTACTTATTATTATTATAATAAATAATTTTCTTTGTATTATTTTAATTATTTTAATTATTTTAATTATTTATATTTATAGAACAATTTTTGATGTTTATTTTATTTTTTATTTAATATTAGTGTCTATATTTACTATATACTAAAATTAGTCATTAGTGATGTGTATATTGACAAGTTATCTATGATCATGTCTCTTTTATGATATACTTGACTATACTATATCACAAGTGATTAATTTGACTATAACTAAAAAAAAAATGTATTACACAATAATTGGTTTTGCTATGATGATATTCATGGCAAGTAATTTTTCTCCTGAATTATCATATTCAGAAGATAAATTTAGTAAATCTTATATCGCGGAAAATTCAAATATTTTAGAAAATAATAAGAAATATTATTCGGTGGATAACTCTATTGAAGATTTCAACTTTGTAGCAGTAGGAGATTTTAGTTGTAATGAAGATGCAAAAAATACTATTATAAATATAATAAATACAGATCCTGAAATGTTCTTAGGTTTAGGAGATTATTCTTATGAAACAAGTGCGAAATGTTGGAAGGACATTGTAGGAGGAATAGATCCTCAAAAAATGAAAATTTCGTTTGGTAATCATGAATTTGAAGGTCAGTCATTATTAAAGCAGTATATGGAATATACTAATCTTGATAACCAATATTATTCCTTTGATTATAATAATGTACATTTTATCTCTATGGCTACAGAAGCACCATATGAACAAGGATCAGAACAATTTGATTTTGTTAAACATGATTTAATGAGGACAAAAACAAATTCTTCAATAGATTGGATAATTGTTTACTACCACCAACCGATGTATACTTCAAAGACTCATCATGAAGGTTTAGAATCCTTTAGAGATCTATATCATGGTCTTTTCAATGAATATGGTGTAGATTTAGTATTACAAGGACATGTCCATAATTATCAGAGGACACATCCTTTAACATATAATAGTGAAAGCCCTTCCAATCCTACAATATCACAAAGCGCAATATTAGATAACGGAAATAATGAAGAAAATATGTATGTTGATCCCGAAGGCACCATTTTTGCCATAGTTGGTACTGGTGGACGGGAATTACATGGATTAGATGACCAAGCTTATTTCACTGCAAATCAATTAGAAGAACATGGATTTTTGGAATTAAAAACAACAAACAATGGAAAAAGTCTTGTTGGACAATTTTATTCTAATGAAGGTAGTATAATTAAAGACGAATTTATTATCGAAAAATCATCTGTTGATAAAACTTTTAATGACAATACCCCAAATAATAATCCATTTAACTTGAATGAAATTACATATAAAAATAAATAGAAATTAATTGACTTTTTAATTACATACACTATAATTTTTACTTCACATATATAGAAAAACCATTTACTCGCCTATGAAAGTAAACTTTTAATCCTTGCAAAGAATGAATCTCTGGAGATACGTAAACGTCTTTTACAAAATCTTAAAAATTCTTCATACTTTAATCTTCTCTGTTCTGTTTCATTATTAACTAATTCCTGAATTTCTTTACTAGATTCTAATTTTTTTAAATAATCAATAGTGATATCATAATCACGAATGCTCCCAAGAATATCTTGGATATTCTGAAGAGTTTTTATCAATCCAATAGCAGTATTATTTTTGTTATTATCTTTTTCCAATAATTCTAAAATATACTTCAGTTTCTTACAATCTTTTCTTAATTCATGTAATTCTTTTATCTTTAAAGAATTTGTTATGACAATGAGAAAATTTGTCTCTATTTTTGAAATTAGTCTAAAAAGAAGTTTATTATATCTTTTTTGTACTTCTTTTTCTGTTATGTCCATTTTATCCAGAATTTTATTTGAATTCATGTTTTTAAGAGATAAAGCAATAGTTTTTGCACCTTCTAAATTAGATTGTCTATTCTTTTTCAATAAATCAATTACAATGTTTCTTTGATCAGTTTGTGGATAACCATTTAATTTTTCATGAATAATATCCATATCTCTAATCTCGCTATTTACTTTAAAGAATTTATTAGCTAGTTGATTATAGTCTGATAATAAACATCCTTTTCTATATCTTTTAGGTAATATTAAAAAAGCAGCGTTAAATCTCCTGATCGAAGTTCTTACATCATGAATATTTTTTTCATTGGAGTTTTTAATATAACTATTAGTTTTACTATCAAATCTTCTTAGGTTTTCATGTAGTTTTATTAAAAAAGATAATAGTGTCAACAAGATAATGTTCTATTAAGTTATTGTACTTATAAAGTTAATATGTAAAAAATTTTTTCTATCTTTTATAATTATTTATTTTTTTTTATCCAAGTTTCAGAAACTTATGGTTTAATTCCCTATTTTCTTTCTATTTCCGAATTTAATAAATTTAATATTGGACAATATAATTGATTATTATAGATAGTTAACCAAATTTACCAGAGATATATCTTTCAGTAAATTCTTTTTTCGGTTTTTCAAAAATTTGTTTTGTTTTTCCAAATTCTATTAACTCACCAAGGTACATAAATGCAGTGTAGTCTGAAACTCTAGCTGCTTGTTGCATGTTATGTGTTACTATTACTATAGTAAGGTATTTCTTTAATTCATGAATTAGTTCCTCAATTTTAGAAGATGCACGAGGATCCAAGGCAGATGTAGGTTCATCCATAAGAATAATCTCAGGATGCATTGCAAGTGCGCGCGCAATACAAAGTCTTTGTTGTTGGCCACCTGACAGACTCATTCCGGGTTTATTCAATTCGTCTTTTACCTCTTGCCATAAGCCGGCACCTTCAAGACTTTCTATTACTATTTCCGTTATGATTTTTTTATCTTTAACACC
>DASVEV010000299.1:0-17520 GCA_036380415.1 Nitrososphaeraceae archaeon | reverse complement strand
CTTCAGCAACAGAGGAAGAAAGTATACCAGTTCCATCCCAACAACCACAATTTACGCACATTACAAAATTAATCGCAGAAGATCTAAAAAAAATACCATTAGAAGAAATTAGAACATATCCTTGGAATGAATTAGGTGATGAAGATGTAGAACTTGTTATTAAATATTTATCATATGAGCCAAAGTTTTTAGGTAAAATCTTGGTTAATACACCAGAAGATGGAATAAGCAAGTTTCAAAATAGTCTATCAGTAAAAACTTTGAATGAAATTATTGCAAATATGCCTTCTGAACAAGTACAATTAATAAAAGACAAATTTTCGTAAGTGATAAAAAACATTAACTAATAACGATATTAGAATAACACTTTTACCATTAGTAGTGTTTTGTTCATTATAAAATTAAATGATTATTTTTTTAACTTTTTGTATATAAAAGGTGTTATTCCAATTATTATTCCGTAGAAAAAAGATAGGAAACCACCGCTTTTAGCCCAAAAGTTACTTAATTGGTCAAGAAAAGATGGAGGCTCTTTAATAGTTATAAGCATAGTGGATTGGGTTATTATATTTTCACTAGGAATAGAAGATTTATAATCCATATTAGATACTCTTGGTTTTATTAGTTCTTCTGCTGGAAATGTTGTATTAGCAAAAATAAATAAGGTATATGGACCAGGATTACTATTTGGAGAAGTTGCAATAGTAAGTGGAGTAGTAGCCATTCCATAGGAGGGAATACGTAGTCTATTATATTCTAAAAAAGAACTTAATATTTCATTGGATCGATTTTGAGTAAAGAGATTTACTGTAGGCTCATAACCAGCAGATGAATTTACCCTCACTTCAATAGTTTTTTTTTGACCTGGAATTAAATCAATAGAATTAGGCGACGTTGAAACGATTAACTGTGGTGGAGGAATTGCTACCCATCTAGTAAAATCAACTAAATAAGGTTGTTCTTCTTCTTTTTTTGTTTCGGCATAGAAAAGAATTTTATATTTTTTGGGGTTTAATAGTTGGTCAAGATCAAATGACAACGTAACATAATTTTCAAGTGTTTCATAGAAATTTTTATAGTTAGTAGCATTATACAATACCTTGGTTTTTCCATAAGGTGACCATGACTCTATTACTTTATTCCATTGTTGTGTACTATTATTCCATTGTATCTCTATTTTGTAGTCTATTCCACCAAATCCAGTCGTTGGATCAAAATCAGAATCAATATACATTCCATAATCTACATATTGACGATTAGGAGATTCTTTAAAAGGAAACAGTAACCATATAGTAGAATTAAAAGATTTTCCGTCACTAAAATAATCAATAGATACAATGTCGGTATAACGATCACCTGCACTGGTAGAATTTCTTGAATTAAGGTCTATCCAATCTGATGTATCATCAATAATTTCTTGTTCAGGAAATTGAGGTGAAGCAAAAATGTTTGATAAACTGTAAAAGAATAAAAAAGGTATTATACATTTAAAAATTGTATATGAATATATACTATTGATTTTAAATAGGTACAACTAATTATCTGAATTATTTGACAAGATTATATTATTAAGGCTTCTTTGCAGATTGATTTTTTCGGCGCCGCAAAATTTGATAAAAAATTATTCTAAGTTAATTTTCTAATATAAATTATAACATACTAATAATCTTACTCAAAAACTAAGAATATAAGTTATGTGGGTATGTATATATGTATATTGGCGATTAATCTGGTATTCTAGATAATTTATTATCTTTCATATCTGTATCCTAATTTTCTGTAATCTAACATATCACCTATAGTTTTACTATCAGGTTCATTTTGCCAAGGATATATTTTGTCATTTATATTATAATGATTTATTCTTTGACCATTTCTATCTCTTATTGTACCATCAGAAGGATAGCCAAAATTGAATCGTAAATCTTGCCATAGTGCCCATATACGATCAACATTGCAATGATTAACAAAAAATACTGGATCATTAGGAGAAGTATTAATTAACATTGATCCACCAATCCATACATGAACTCGATTATGAAGTTGTGGACCATTTATCCAGCCTTCTAAGGCATTACTAAAACCTTTACTGAAGACATCCCAATAAGCAGTATCAAAAAAATCAAAGCTAAATGCATTATATACATCAATTTGAGTTGGTAAGGTTCTGATTATGTTACCAAAATCGCGTCTAAGCCGATCTTTTAATGAAGGATTTCCATGATCGTCAACCTCTTGGGTTATCCAATCTTTAAAAGGGCCATTACCTACAATATCATCATTATCTGGATCACCATTTCCGCCCATAAAGTCTTCTGTCCAGATAGGAGATAGTGTCCAAGATGGTATTTCAGGATCAGGAGATCGAAGGCTTGCGTCAGCCGCCCAATCCCAATATGGTAATGTTACATCTGATACCTCTTTTTGTAAATCTAGTTCATATCTACGTAAGAATTCACGATGCCAAGGTAAAAATACTGATCCTCTATGAGCTAAATTACGCATGTTGGCATCAGCATCAGAGCCAGCAGCAATCATCATTGTTTGTGCATGCCATATTACATAATCGTCATATTTGTTATCTCCTATTCTGCTTTCCGTTGTATTTGCTTTTAGTGCCTTAACTGCTTCTATAAAATGTTGTTTTTCAGTAGGAGATAATGATTTTACATTTTTTCTGATTATTATATTCTGCATTTTATAAGACTCTTTTTTTTATTTTATTTCATGAACGATAAAAAGGAACTTTATCAATAACTTCGTTTGTAAGTTCTTCTATCGAATCATAATGTAAATATGGAAGAAAATGAGTTGCAAATGTGCCGTCAATAAGTCTCAATGCATGAACATGTTTATGCTCAATTTCTAAATCAATTTTGCCAACATAATGTGGGTCTTCAGGAATTGAATATGTTATTTCTTTATTTCTATAAATTCTTGATTTCAATAACATCAATTTGTTCCTATTGATTTATAAAATTTTTTATGATAACTACTTGTTAATATCTTAGTTAGACAAAAATATTAATTATAAAATAATTTAAAATTCTACTATGTACTATCATTATGACTTTTCTTCTAATAATATTTTGTTTTCTCAAATCTAAATCAACCAATAATGATTTTATAGGCAGATGGACTAAATGAGAGCGAATTAGCCGATAGTAATTTTCAGGTGGGAAAAATAAAAAATAAGAATGTTTGATGACGTTATCCAATAAGATGGAAAGATATAGCTCAGATTCATCCATCCTATTATCATTACAGCATTTTTCTTGTGTAATGATATGATTATATGGTATTGGTATTATTTATTATATTTGGTAATTCTATTAAGTCCTATTAAGCATTAAAATATATAAAAAAATTAATTTTAATAATACCTTTTGAGCAATCAAATGATGCATGTGGTTCTGCTATAGACCATTCTAAAGAACTTGCTCAAATAGTTCAAAATATCATTAGTGAAACAGGACAAAATCAAGTAAATATAGTTGGTTTTAGTAAAGGTGGGTTAGATGCAAGAGTATACTTGGCCAATGATCTTGCTAATGATAATGTTGCAAATTTAATAATGATCGGGACACCTAATGCAGGTACTCAAATGGCATTTACAACCAATGAATGTTCGCCAGGTATAAACGATTTTAAACCAAACGCTCTTGCTACTAAGGCCAAAGAAAATACATATACGAAGTACTATACTATTGCTGGTACATGTTTTCCTTGGGTAGGTGATGGATTAGTGAGCACGTCCAGTGTTAATTCACAACCCTATTTCAAATCCCTTGGAACTTCTAATGCTTGTCATTTAGAGTTGTTAGACGATTATGAATATGAATTAGCACATGACATATTGAGAAATATAGAATAAGAATAATTTTAATTTAAAAGAAATAGTATTTTCTTTTAAATATATTATTTAATAGAATCTCTCGTCAACTATAACGTATTAAAAAAAACTTAATTATACAAATTTAATTGATATATTAAACAAAAACTAATTTTATCAATATAGAATAAATACAATTATCAACTTTTAAAATAAATTAAATTAAATAATAACAAATTTCATTTAATAAATGTCACTTCTATGTGAGTATTTAAAATTTCTTTATTCTATAAATCTAATCACCAAATATAAAAATAATTCTAAAATCATATAATTATAATGATATACAAAAAAATGATTTAATGATAAAAGTATGAAAAGGACTAGCCATGATCTTTTTCATCTTATTGGAAACGACATCAATATCTCATTTTAAATCAATTTAATATATTTATCAATTTTGGTCAAATTGAAAGTCTGTGTAGTCCTTCATTCAACATTCATCATTATAACCAACATTACCACAAACATAACTACCACTATCAGAAGGACAACTATGCCATCTATGACAACCATCTTTGTCTGCATAACCGATTTCTATGATCTAAACCAGCGAGGAAAAAAAATAATAGAGTAGGATGAAATTGAAGAAGAAAAAAATCTTTTAAGCTAAATTGATGTATCATTTAGTGATAAAATATTTCCTTTCAACAAGAGGTTTAGTTATTATATAGTTAATGAATAATCATTTTACGATATCAGGTAATTAATTGAAAAATAAAAATTCTATAGTTAGAAAATTATATACTAACCTTAGAAAATACATAATTGTACTAATGTCAATTCAGTCTTTATATAATAAATTTTTTATACTACAAAAAACTTTCAATGGTGTTGATTAATTGTAGTGTAAAAATTGTGAATGCTTCATATAGTGATAATCTTTATCAGGTTAGTTACATTCCTTTTTCGATTTCTACCATTAAATTATTGATCCAAAATGAAGAATATTATGATGTTGATGTTCTCATAAAACCTACAAAATTTCAAAATAATGATGATTTTTGTGGAGGGTTTGATGACGAAAAGAATGGGCTTAAAATTATCTGGGGAGGGGGTCAAGAAAATGGTTTACAAACAATAATCAAAGGAGCTGAGAAAAAATATTTATTTCTTTTTATTTTTCCTACAGAAAACTTTAACATATTAACCTACAATTTAACATTACAAGTAAATAAAACCAGAGTAGAATCGAATACAGACAATGTATCAGAAGAAATAAGTATTACATTACATCCCATCGCAACTGGACAATTAATACATAATATTGTTCATCCAAAGATAATGAATAATCCCGAAAATACTAAAATAACTTTTGATGGTAATTTAGTGAATTCTTATTATCCAAGATGGTATCCTGAATTATGTAATTTATTTGTCAATACTGATAATAATTATTATCATTCAGAACCTGGGGTATCAAATATTTCTTTTACACTTTTTAAAAAGTCACAAGGATTTGACCAAGATCGAATAATGTTAAATTTTAAAGGAAATGAAATTGCGGTCATAGAAGGCGATATGGATGGAGCAAGCTATCATATAGATATATTTAGAGATAATAATGCTTTCATAGTAAGATTATGGTTTTTATGGCTTAGTAAAAAACAATTTATAGATAGAAATAACCTTCAACCATTACAGAATGACAGAAAAAAAAGAGGAATTTTTGATAAGCCAGAATTACCTGATTTTGAAAGATTTGACATTGTAATTTCTTCCCATGGTACTATTTTGGCAGTATGTACAGATTTTCATTGGCAGGAATATTGGTATAAACTAAGAGAAGATAATACAAATATGATAGGGATAGTTGCTAAATTATTTCATCCGATAGATGAATCGTTAGCACGTTTATGTAACCGTAACTTTGTAGAAAATAAATACGAAACTATTATTAGTGATTTACAGAATATAACATCATTATCAGAAAGGTTTCACTCTAAAGTTAAATCAATATATGTAGAAGGAAAAGAAATAGAGGATTCAATACAAAATAGACAGAAAATGCCGGTTGTACGTGGAAAAAATTTTTTCAGAAGTCATGTACCTTATGTAAGAAATGGTTATATATTATCAAATATGATTTCTCATATAGTAGTAGACAAATATGATTAACTGATTAATTCTTATTTTGTTAGTAACATTTAATATATTAAACTAATGGATATATTATATACAAAGAAAAATATGTCTAGATACACTTTCAACATAAAGAATTATTCAATCCAACCATAGAATGTTATAAGTTAAATTAAAGAAGATTTTTTTTGGCATTTCAAAATTTAATATATATTATATTATTTTGCTTTCAATCAAACCAATTAAGTGATTTTGTTAATATTTTATAGTCATATGGAATAATCTTAAATACTACAAATGTCTCTAATTTAGACATGAACATTATTATTCAATATACAATAACGCAGTACGAATATCTCACAAAGGAAGGGCAAAAAAGGTAATGAGGGCAAAACGTATTACTGCTGCTCCACTACATGATGGACGACTTCAGTTATGGGGTATTTTTGACGACGAACTTTTTAGTTGTTGGAAAACTACTACTAATCCCGATTCAGCATGGACGGATTGGCAACATTTTCCTCAACCTTCGCATAATATAACCTACATAAATGCAGCTCCACTATCTGATGGACGACTTCAGTTATGGGGTATTTTTGACGACAAACTTTTTAGTTGTTGGAAAACTACTACTAATCCAGATTCAGCATGGACGGATTGGCAACCTTTTCCTCAACCTCACTAATTTGGCACAAAAATAACTATGGTTTCACTATGTGATTGATAAATTAGCTAACTAGATTATATTCCATTTATACGTAGTCTCTCAAACTAAAAAAATATACTTGGTAAAATCAGCTAAAAATTGAACATTTTGAATGTTGCAATAAATTATGATGAATATTCAATGGAATAGTTTGCATAATTTCTTCAAATTATATAATGGGTTTAAACAGTCAAAATACAAAACAATTAGATATAACCAGCTTAAGTGCCAATGATATTCATATAGAAACTATTAATCGTATCGCTATTTCTATTAAATTTATTTATAATATTTAAAGCTATTTCAATTCTATAAGTGATCATTAGTTTTCCTAACTGTTGAAAATGAAATTCTGATTTGTAATGATTAATACAAATCAATCTCTAATATTAGTTAATTATTTGAGTATTAATGGGAAGGATCTTGTTCCTAAAAGAAGATATTAAATATAATCAATAACTAAAATTGGTTTGGCCTTATTCATAAATACTAAAATATTATGTGTTAAAAAATAATTTATAAATTAGGATCATTAATAAATAGTAATAGAACTTTCTTATTATTTATGATAAAGGTTTGTATTGACAAAACATTAAACGGAAATGAGCCAATTAAATATAAGGAAAACAAGGAGAATATTATGCGATCAGCTAATTCCAAACCAAGGATGGCTGTCGTGAGAGATAAATTATGGGATCCAGGTGCTAATATTAGAATTAGATTTCTTAATGGAGAACCCAGTGTACAACAAAAAGTACAAAATTATGCAACACGATGGATGGATCATGCCAATTTAAAATTGATCTTTGTTGAAGATGGAGATGCAGATTTAAGAATTGCTTTTGAACCTGACGGATCATGGTCATATATCGGTAGAGATGCACTAGAAATACCACAAAACGAGCCTACTATGAACTATGGTTGGCTAACATCAGAGAGTCCAGAAGATGAATACTCTAGAGTTGTGCTACATGAATTTGGTCATGCTTTAGGGGCAATTCATGAACACCAAAATCCAGCAGCTGGTATACCATGGAATAAAGAAGCTGTATACAGATATTATATGGGTCCACCAAATAATTGGCCAAGAGATCAAATTGATAATAATCTTTTTAGACGCTATAGCAAAAATATTACTAATTTTACTAACTTTGACAGCAATTCAATTATGCTATATCCAATACCTGCTGAGTTTACTACAAATGGCGTCGCTATAGGTGGAAGAAATTCTCAATTGTCCGAACTAGATATACAATTCATGAAGCAACAATATCCTAATATAGCTTAACAATATCTATATATCTATCTACATATCAAATAGCTAATTCAATATATTTTTTTTAAAAGTTCTGTATTAAATAATAATAATAATAATAATATTACTATTATTATATTTGTTTGGGTAAAATTTTTAGAAAATTCCTAATCATAATTAACAGAATATTTCTTTTACTATTCAAAGTTTTTAGATTAAATTACTCTTGTTAATATAATATAATATCCTTTGCATTTACATCTTTAAATATTAAACTTATTTATCAAGACTAACTATATAACTGCCAAATGCAATAGTATATTCACATATGTCTATTAATACAGACAAGTTAATGAATGACATTATAAATTTAAATAAAGTTACAGACAATAAACATATGCTATCAGAAGAATTACTGTCAGAGATTATAACTCCAGAATGGTATTATTCTGATAGTCAGAGAATATTTGAAAATACAAGTATTAGTTGGGATTCATTATTACGATCAGAATTTACTAATAATATGTCCTTAAATGAAAATAGATCTACAATTATGCGGCGTGACATTGTCTTTGAAAAAAGCTTTTGTACTTGGTACCAACCATACCATTTACTACCAAGAACAAAGTGGGGAATTCATATACGATCATCTAGTTGGATGATAGTTGCTTCTCAGTTAAATAAAGAATGTCCACATTTAATATCTAAGTTAGATGAGTCTACTGTTGCTGCTTTTTTATATATTTACCTTCATATGGCGTTTCATTACTTAGTAGAAAATGCTATTAGTACAATGGAACTATCAACCAAAAATCCATCATTTTATAATGATTATTATATAAATAACTATTTAAAGACATTTAATACACCAGCTTGTAAGGAAGAATCTCTTGCAAATGCATATCTTTATGAAAATGCTTCCGAATGTCATATTGATAGAGAATATCTTAAAAAAGAATTGATAAATCAAGGGGATGCTTATGCTGACTTTTTAAAATATACTGATAATAATAATTTCTTTAATGGATGTCAGGAATTAATATATAAAATTAAGAATGAGCATAAGGATTTAATAGATTATGAATTTGAAAATTTGGAATATTTTTTCAACTTAAGATCTCTTAAATTTATATTACAAAACCAGATTCCTATCTGGTTACACCATAAGCCTAAACCTATTCATTAACCAAAGATTACATTATTATTTTAATTAATCTTTTTACATTAGTACGATTATAAGATAGTCTAAGTTAAATTTTAATATATGACTAATTACATATCATTATGACAGGTCATAAACCTATCGAAATTTTTGATATAATATTATTAACAAATAAAAATAATTTAGTAGAATTCAAAAATAATGATGAATTTTATATTGAAGATGTAATCGTAGAAGACAATATCTTAAAACTAAATGTGTCTTATAGTGGTGGTTGTAAAAAGCACCAGTTCTCATTAGTAGAAAAGAAAAACTTGCAAAGAGCTAAAAATATTTATGAAGCACATTTACAATTAATTCATAATTCTAATAAAGATAACTGTAAAAAAATAGTTACAGAAGAGTTATTTTTTAATCTTTTACCATTAAAATCTAAGCTTCAAAAAGAAAATAGAGTTGAGAAAGATATCAGTTTAGTTTTAATTATTAATAATATAACTGTAAATTATAATTAGTTTTGTCTACAATAGTAGAAATTCTAGTACATAATAATATAAAATAATTGGATTGGAAATAATGGCTCTATCCTTGCCTCATTTAAAAAAATTAATTGGATGGAACGAAATCAACAAATTCTGTAGATCTTGTACAATCTTCTCCTCTACAAACCATATTTGGATCATTTTGAGGGCATACGTTAGATTTTCTGCATCCATTTTCTGTAACAATAAAGTCAGTTTCACCTCGTACCAAAATTCCTTCTAATTCATGAGTAGAGCTGTTAAATACTGGTGAACCTGAATTACCTCCATATGTGTCAAGATTACAAACAAAAAATGACTCATTGTTATTATTTCTAACATTTGCACCATCTGCAAACTTTGTTGGCAATCCCACTGGATGACCAATGACATAAACTGATTCGTTGTCTGATATCTTTCCAGATCGTCTTAAAATAACTGGTTTGTGATCACCAACAACATTTCTTTTTAGTTTGATTATTGCCCAATCTGGTCCAGTATCATCGAACACTCTTTTTACTATGTTATCTCCCTCATAGATATCTGAATTATCAATAACCATTGGTCCCTCCGTTTCATTTTTCATTCTGAACCCAAAAACAAATCTAATAGATTTAAGGTCTGCTTGATTTTCAACACAATGGGCTGCAGTTGCTATCATATCTTTTGCCACTAGAAAACCAGAACAAAATGGTGCTACAGGTTGATTATAAAACTTTTCATTTTCACATAAATTTCTTGCGACTCCAAAAATTCTCGTTCTAATAGTTGACTTACCATCACCATTATCACTTATATTGTCATTACGAATAAGTGCAACAACACTATTAATTCCATCTTTTAGTTGTGAATTAGTGATTTCATAAGCTTCTTTTCTATCATCAACACCATAAATGACTTTTTCTATAGAGCGTAATTTTTCGACAAGTTCATTAGAAGATGTAGTTCGCTCTTCAATGCTATCTAGACCTCGTGTTTTATTTTTTCTATTTTCTATTTCTTTTAAAATAGCACTTCTAGTCTTTAATAGTTCTTCCTGAGATAGTCGATCGGGTTCTATATTTTTAATATCTTTTAACATAGACATGAATCTACTTAACACTATAAAAAATTTCTGTTACTATATTTTTAGAATAAATAATATAATGTAGAATACAAACAAACAATAGAATGAAGTTAAAAATTGTATCCTGATTCAAATGCTTTTAAAAGTGATATCAAATAATGACACCCTTAATTTATTTTAATTAAATATAACGAGATAATCGATTAGCTTTACTAAACAGCTTCAAAAATAGTTTCAAAAAATATAGATTATATATTCTTACTACAAATCATTCTTGATCTTCATTTTGATAAATTTTCTCACTAAAAGATTATTATCAATAAAAATCCTATAATGGCTTTATATTAGAAACATAAAGAGAAATAAAAATGGAAAAGACTATTCAAGATGTACTTTACAAACTTCTATCAAACCAGCTGTAACTTCAGACATTGTATTTGTTGCCACTTTATAAGTGGGTTGAAATTCCTTTGCTGTTTCTATGGTAAATCCCATTATGTTCCTATTAGCTCCGTTATATCTTAAGCAGTGTAGATAATCATCACAGGTACCTGATGTAGGATAAAGACCTACACTAGGCTGTGATTCATAAACTGTTCCTCTTACGGATACAATCGCATTTTTAATCCTTTTACCTGTAGCTTCATACCAATCCAGATCGTTTTTATGAATATATTCTTTGTATATACTATCTCCTGAATGACCACGTGATCCATCGTAACTCTGATTTCTAAAATTCATATCGGGATCTTCTATCTGATTCTCATCATCCCCCCATGGATAAAGAATTAGTTCAGAATAAGAGTGGATGTCTAACACGCAACTGATAGTTTGGTATTTGTTTATTAAATGTAAAACGTTTTTTGTTTCTGGTTCTGAAGCTGCTTCCTTCCCTCTGTAAATTTCTGTAACTGAATTTGTACTTGTACCTATACCACTATCCCAAAGAAAATCATAATTTCTATTTAGATCTACACCTTTTTGTGGAAGACCAGGATTCGGGTTTTTATTCTTTCTCCACCATACATCTCCATTGGGTGCTTGGACAAATGATCTACCATCAGGGTTTACCAATGGAAACAGGAAAAGTTCCAAATTCTCTACAATTTGTTTTATATCCTCTGCGCTATACAATTTATCTTCAAATTTCATTCCTGTATTGGCTGTATAGGCTTCACATAAATTCAAGGCAAATTTTACTAATAAATCCGGATTCAAAATTTCTCGGGCGTGCACTCCTCCTAAAAAAAGCAAACCATTTTTAGGAGTAGTATTATTTGCACTTATTTTTATTGCTCTACTAGTTCGACCTTCATGTGTCTTTTCAGGAAGCACGATTAATTGTACTAGTGCGGGATATGATTTGGCTATGTATTGCAATGCAGAATCTATTCCCTCTGAAGTCAAATATCCTGTAAATGATAATGTGAATAAAGATTCTGATGGTTCTCCTGCTGCTGTTTCTTCTTCCTCTCTTTTTATTCCTCTTGTTGCTACCTCTTTACGTTTCTTAGCTGTTTCACTCCAATCTTGAAAGGACGTAGTTTCTTGAACTGCAGGTGTTTTTTTCATTGACTCATTTTTTATAAATACTTTGTACCCGTTTTCTACTAGTTTATTTATGTCGTCTAATGAAATTAATCCATCTATTTTAAATTCTTTACCATCAATGGATTTTGCTGTAGGTTGAAATAAATCTAATTCAAATTTCTGAAGGTTAATTAATTGTTGTTTATTTGATGCTATAACTTCAACAAAATATTTTGTTACCATAGATAATTTTGTCAAGGCAGAATCTTAAGAGTTTTGGTATATATCTCATTATTGGAATTTTGCGGCGCCGAAAAATTAATAATTTGTAATAAAAAGACAATAACTACTCTCGATAAATCTTTATATTTTGATATACAATAGTATATTAGATCTTGTAATTTGAGTTCTAAAATAACTGTATTATTTATGGCAGCAGCTCCTGATGATAAAATATATGTAAATGTCGTTAAAGAAGGTACAGAAATACAACAAACACTTGATGGTCAAAGAGATAAATTTCAATTTTTTCACATTCTGGGAATAACAAAGGATCATTTTCTAGATGATCTTGAGCGCTATAGACCAAATATTCTCCACTTTTCTGGTCATGGTACTGAGTCCTCTTCACTTGTTTTTCAAGATGGTGATGAACTTTCATCGGAACAATTAGAGAAAACCTTTCAAAGTTTACCGTTCAAGATATCTGTTGTTTTTTTAAATGCATGCTACTCAAAACATCAAGCAAGATCTATTTCAAAATATGTAGATTATATTATTGGTATGAAGAAAGCTGTTTCCGATGAAGCTGCAATAATATTCTCATCAAAATTTTATAAATCTCTTCTAAAAAATATCAATTATAAAGAAGCCTATAGCGATGCTATTACTTATTTGAGCTATTATCTTGAAAGTGAATCATCCATTCCCAAACTAATTACTTCCCACGGATTCGATTCTATTAGTAAAATACCTAAACCAACAACAACAACTGTACCTAAACTTCTAAAACAGTCTGAGGAAAAAGATGATGATAATGAAGAACTAGATGATGATAATGAAGAACTAGTAATTCAAAATCTACCAGTATCTGCAGATTTACTGACACAAATTGAAAAGAGTATTAGAATATATGACGAAAAAAGTATAACGGCTAAATTTGACTTTCAAAAATTTTGGCAAAATGAAAGGGATGGAAACTTATCTGGAATTTTGATTATTTTGAATAATAATTCAAGTGAGTATGGTGTTGATGATGAACAACTCCGTCTTATCAGAAATACCTTACGAAATATACCACCAATAATTAATAAATCAGAAGAATATCGAGATTTGATCAACGGTTATTTCGATGATATAATCAATCAAGTATTAAGAAAAATATTTTTTTATTACAAAATTGACGCAATTGAAAAAATTCAACCTTTGCTTCCAAAGATATCTATCTCTTATCAAAATAATGATACATTGTCAAAAATAATGGATACATATTATTTTCTATATAAATTAAAAGATCAAATTGAATATTCAATAATGAATTATAATAATGAACTTTTTTTAATTCATTCTATTACACAATGCTATAGTATTCTTCATATTTTTAATATTAGATACAATGCCTTAATTAAGGCCTTCAAATTTATATCTGAAATTTCTACTAATAATTATTTATCAATTCAATCTTTAGTTTCTGATCTTGAGACATCATTGGAAAATGTTAAAAATATATCAGATCTAAAAAAAAGTAAAGATATTATTTTACAAATTGAAAAAACAACAAATGAATTATTCACTTCCTTTATACAGTTCATTCATTTATTTATGTCATAATAATATTTTTAAAGGTCTTTTACCTATAACATTAACATTCACTAATGCAGTCAAAATATGATCAAATAACAATATTGCTAAACAAGCTAAAAGAGGAAAAAAAAGATATAAAAAACTATCTAAAATTATTAAATGAAATTATAAAATTAACAATTGACTTATGTAACTATTTTTATCGAAACAATGATCTGAATCCAATATTGCAATTCTATAGAGAAATTACTTTAGGATATGAGAAAGCTATGACTATTATTATCCAAGATTCGGAATTATCTGAACTTTCTTCTTCAATTAGAGACTCATATGAATATTGGAAATTTAATCAACAAATTATACAAAAGGAATTAATGAAATTAAATATACAGGAGGGAAACATGCTTCTTTTAGAAGAAAAATATGAACATGCCTCCTCAAAATTTAAAAATGCTTTAGAGTATGAAAAAAATAATATTGATATTTTAAATAAGTTAGGAGTGTCTTATTTTCATAGTCATAAATTTGATGATGCTTTAAGATGTTTTGGTAATGCAATGCAACTAGATGAAAATAACGTTCTATTATTGTATAATTCTGCTTTGATGTATGAAATGTTATGGAACACCAGCGATTATCTTAATAATTTCTATAAGACCTCAGCTATAATATTATATGAACGGGCTTTAACAATCAAGCCGCAACACTATGAATCATTAATATCCTTAGGATTATTATTCTATAAAACCGAAGATTATGAGAATGCAAAATTAAAGTTAGAAGATGCTATGAAGATTCAAAATAATGATTGGAGGTTGTTATTAGCGTACGGTTGTGTATTAAGTGATGGTTTTTATAAATATGAAGAAGCTAAAGATATTTTTAATAAAAGTATCGCATTGAATCCAAATTCAATAGTAGCTAAAATGAATTTATCGCAAGTTTTGATATTACTGAATAAATATAATGAAAGTGAAAGACATTTAAAAGAGATTTTAAAAAAACTAGAAGGAATTGAAGATAGGTCTACCTCTCTCATATTAAGAATTTTATTGATATGTTTCCAAGCTTTATCTCAAGAGAAGATTTCCAAAATCTTTGTAGATGAACTCCTGGAATTTTGTGAACTAAAGAATTTAGAGCTTGTTCATTGGAATTTTAACAATTTAATAAGTCATGTTAATAATAGCAAAATTGATATTAAACTAAGAAAGCTTTTGTCTTTAATACTGACTATACCGAAAATCAATGAGAGTAATAAGGAACAAATTTTACAACAAATTAGAAAATTAGCAAATCAGCAGCAAATTGGATCTGAAAAAATTAAGATTGCAAGTAAATCAATAGTAGATAAACAGCATGAACCATGGTATTATTGGGAACTATGTGTAAAAGCACCTCCTGAGGTTATGCAGTCTATAATATCAGTAGAATATGTATTGGATCCAACGTATAAAGAGTCTAAAAAGACTGTATTTACCCAGGAAAATGGATTTTTGTTAAAAGGAAAAGGATGGAGAAACTTTAACCTATTGGCTAACATTCTTCTTGACAATAAAAAAGTATTCAAGAAATACCATAAAATCATTCTTGCTAAATAAAATAGAAATTTAAATACCTAGATCTATGACTAGATAAATCTATGAGATAACAATAAAAAAAATATTGCAGAGTAAAGTTTGTTATTATATTTTTTCTCTATTTTTAAAAAATAGAATAAAAAAAATTTATATTGTAAAAGGTATTTGTTTTTCAAATTTTTTGTCTAATGTTCCTACAAGATAGTAGTTTGGTGTTTGATCTGGAGGCATTTGTCCAATAATAGATTTATGTAATCTTTTATACGATCCCTTAAAAGTTCCTTCCTTCCATACATCCAATAAATTAGATGTAAAAAGCCCATTGAATTCACCATCTTGAGAATATTGATTATCCTGACATCCAGATATAAGTATAACTGAAGCTTTTACTTTATCTTCTGATTCCTTTAAATTGCGATTAGTAAGGATTTTGTCATATTGAGTTTTATTATTTTTATATGTTCTTGCAATGACATTTTTAGGAGCAAATCTATATTTTTTTCCTTGATTGTCAATATTTGAATTCATTTGATCAATATTTTTATTAGCTGCAATAGCTCTGGTAACTGTTCCACTATGACAGCTATCGGAAAATACTAATACTCTTACTCCTTTTGTTAATTGCGCAAGACAATTATTTAATTCATCATCAACAAGTTGACGATCGTAAAGACACCATGTCTCATCAGTTTGGTCTACTTCATCAGAATTCTTATCAGGAAGTTTTCCTCCATGACCAGAATAACTTAATAAAAAAATATCACCAGATTCAAGTTTTTTGGCAGCTTTACTAATACCATTTTCAACGTTTCCAGATGTTGCTGTTTTTGTAAGCAACTTTTGTACTTCAAATCCTTTAGACTTTGCAATATCGGTCATATCTTCTGCATCATACTCACATGCACTTAGCTGTCCATCCCATCCTGCATAATGAGTAGGATCTACAAAATTCAATCCAATAGTTAGTGCTAAACCTTTTACCACATAATAAATAAAGTTTATTTTTATTTAACCTTTTTTGTTATCATTAACAATCTTGTAATATAGATGATGATTGATAATAAAACACAATTTAAAACTTTCATAAAAACGTAGCTAATACGTTCCTTTTAATTAAAAGTATTTAAATAATTATCTCGAAAAGGATTTACAAAGATTTTTGTAAAAAATGAACTGATAGAATGTCTAATATACTAATGTTTCATTTGGGTGTTTTTCTAACACAACACAATTGTCCTCCAAACAACTATTTGCTTTTAAAATATCAATCGCACTATCAATCTCAGAATATACATTTCGTTGATCAATTGGATCAGTTATTAAATCATCCTCTGCTAATCCACCAAGAGACGAATCGAATGTTGTTTTAAGAGACTCTAAATTATTTATTGTTTCATTATAATCTATATCATAATTATGTGATTTTATTTTATCAATAAATGAAGAAGAATTTAATGAAGAAACTATATATTTATTAAAAGGTGAAACTATATATTCATTAAAAGATTCATCAAATAAACTTATTAAGTTATCTTCCTTGGTAATTGAAGATAGAGTCTCGGATACAGATGAGGAAGAATCTACTACTTTATCATCATCCGCACCACCATCAGTATCAATGGAAAGTGAATCCCCTAGTATACTTTTTGTATAGAAGTCTTTAATAGGAATAGATTCAGGTGCCAACGTATTGGTGGTATTACTAACACTTTCTAATTTTGTTTCTATCATGTTCATTACTTCAGAATTAAGTTCTTCTCCTAAAGTTCTGCTTGGAGCTAACGTATTGGTGGTATTACTAACACTTTCTAATTTTGTTTCTATCATGCCCATTACATCGTCATAGGTAAGTTCCTCTTCTAAAATTCCGTTGTCAGTTAAAAGTCCTGCTAGAGTACCACTCCCAGGAGTTCCAAATTTTGA
>DASVEV010000298.1:0-5273 GCA_036380415.1 Nitrososphaeraceae archaeon | reverse complement strand
GCCTATGCACAGAAACTTCTGAAATATTGGGTACATCTTTTAAACTATAAATCTTTTAACAATTTAAATACAGAAAAAATAAAAAAAAGTAAAAGAGGAATAGTTTTTTCACAATATATGAAAGACAAAATAGGTGGAGGTGATATAATTTATCATGGCTCTGAACCAATGATACCTTATGATTCTACTATCAAAGGAAAAGCCCGAACCAAGTTTTCTCTTTCACATAAAAAAAGAATAATTTTGGCCTTAGGATTCAGAACTAATACTAAAGGATGGGACATATTAGACGAAATGGATATTCCTCCGAATTGGGCAATCGTAATGAATTCTTCAAAGAATTATTATAATACAGAAAATTATATTCCAAAGATATCTGCTAATCACGAAAAGGAAATCATTGATTTACATAAAGGTTTTTTAAATGATCGTGATCTTTCGCTTTTGTTTTATGCAGCTGACGCAGTAATTTTACCCTATAAAGTAAGCTCAGGATCTGGTGTTATGTTTGATGGATTGGCACATGGATTACCATTCATAGCTACAGATCTGGAATTCTTTAGAGAATTTTCTGCAAAGGGGTTAGGTATAACTGTGAAAAGAAATCCTCAAGAATTTTCCAAAGCTCTGGTGACTCTAAACAATAACTATGAATATTATGCTAAGAATGTGATTCTATTTAAAGAAAAGCTAAAATGGTATAATATTGCGCGCAATCATATTAGTTTGTATAATCAAATAATTGAACAAAATAGTGTAGCACCAACAATAAAACGAACAAATTCCAATAATTTGCATTGATAAAAACTTCCAATGCTACCACCACCACCACCAACCTATTTGTAGATAAACTACTTAAAAAGTGCTAGTCTCAAATTATTCTTTATTTTATATAATTCATATATGTATCATCAAGATTAGTATCATATTACTTGATAATATAACTGAATAGATAGTAAATTATTATTCTCGATTTAAATATCGATCCCAATATTGCTCTTTAATTGTCATAGATACTTAATACACTTCATCTTAATAATCTAAATCATAGTTAATAATCTTAAATAATATCTTTCTACAATTTAGTATTGAAGTAGTCCCTATTAAATCAAAGACCTCTGGCAAATACATTTAGACCACTGAAAGAAATACAGCTAAATATGAAAAATATCAATTAAGAATAATTCTATTTTGGAATCTTTATGTATATATAAGATCTGGTATAAAAAAAGAAAAATAGCGGTATATTATCATGCTCTACTACATCTAATTTTTACAAATCAAAAATTGCTGGGGGAGGGTTTATTAAGCAAAAGTTGAAAGCAAATGGAAAAATAAGAAGTTACTATAAAAAATCTATTTATTTTTATAAAGATATAGGAATTGGTAAAGTAATAGAGGAAAATGATGGCTGGAAAATTTTTGATTGAATCAAAAATTATAAAGAATTTTAGAATATAATATTATAGGAACCAATGCATCAATTCTAATTTATCGATTATTAGTAGTCTTCGGATCGCTCATATATTTCCCACAGAGCATAAGTAGTTGCAAGAGCAGGTCTTCTGCGGGATATTATTTATAATTTGACTAATTAAAGATCAATTATGTATTCAATGAATAAGGCATTTAACAAGGAACTATATTAATACATTTATCATTCTTTAATTTTCAAGATTTTTTCTCCTCTGCTATATATTCAGAGCAAAAATGATTTTTAAATAATTAATATTTTGAATAAAAATGGTAGGCGATTACAAATATTCTCCAGAATCAATGAAGTTTAATGGATATTTGCCGATTATGCAAATATTCATACCTTAATTATTACCAAAAATATTAATAGCGAGTATATTAAAACGGATTAAATTTTTCAAAAATCAAAGTCGGCAAATTAATTAAAGTATTACGATTTAAAAAAAATTAGTTGGTGTCGTCTCCGCCGCCATCGCCATCACCGTCTCCGCCGCCATCGCCATCACCTTGGTTCTGTTCATTATTTTGTTGAGCAAGCATTGGATTTGCTACTTGGGCCTTTAACATTTCAGTTTCTGCTTTTAATAGGTTGGTCTGAGCTTTGGTAAGATCATCTAATGCCTTATTTACATCTTTTTTGGAAATTGAATCTTTAATTTTTTGTATATCACTAGCAAATGAAGGTTGAGGTTTTAATAGTAGCACTTTATTTTCAACGTCTGTAATTTGTGTTAATGCTTCTTCGGTGTCTCCGTTAGCTAATGATTGTTTTGCATTCGCTATTGTATCCTTTAATCCAGGAAGATCCATTGTCATTAATGCTTTAGTATCTTTACTCATAGTTTGGTTTTGTGTTGATGTTTGGTTTTGTGTTGCTGTTTGGTTTTGTGTTGCTGTTTGGTTTTGTGTTGCTGTTTGGTTTGTTGAATTGGTTTGAGCTAGTGCGCTCTCCAACAAAGATGGAATTGATAATATTCCAATTGCAAGTATTGCATAGACAAATATATTTTGATATTTCATTCTAAATAACTTTGTACAATATGACTTATAATGCTTTAATTTAATGAAAATCAGACTAAATGTCTTTATTTAAAATTAATTTAGAAATTATTACAATATTACTAGCATATTATACTTGATCTCATACTTGTGGATTGTGATAAATTAAAGATTGTAGTAGTAGTAATTATTGAAAAAGTAGAAAATAATGAAATCTATAGTTTTAGTCGATCTTTAGGTCAATTGGGCTCAATACTGGAGTAGAGAAAGGTTTTCAAAGTATTAAAGAAATTTAGAAAAGATATACATAGCATGCATCTTCTTAATTTATTAAAACAGATTCAATTAATTTAAATGACTTTAATATTATGGGTTTGTATTAAGATAGAGTTTTTAAGAAAAACAAGACATTTGCTATTCGGTGAGAAAGATCTTCTACTATTGACAAAACATCATATTTGCCAAAAATATAAAAAGTTAACATTACTTTCATTTGTTAATTATGATAATAATAACTTGATATTATCAATAAACTTATTTCAGTACATTAAGTTATGGATGTATGGACTATTCTAACGAAAAAAATGGTAGTATTGATGATGGTGTCATTAATACTAATAGTAGTAATAATAAAGATATCAGTTCCTCTGAAAGAGACATTATTAAATTAAAACAAACTAAGGCGAAATTTGTTAAAAGAATTTTTATTTCAGGTATTATATTTACAATAGCATTTGTTACAATACAGTATTTTCTAAAGCCTATAATATCAAAAGATTATCTTATGCTATTACAAAGCATACAAGTCTCAATAGTAGGCTATTTTGTAATAGAAATAATTAGTAATGCATTTCATGATCTTACCTATGATTATATAAAAGATACTTCAAAATCTATAAAAATTCTGATGAGGATTGTAGGTGCAATAGTAGTAATAGCAATTATAATTTCCTATTTAAGTAATGATCCAGTCGTAGCTGCAGCAATAGGAACTATATCTGGTTTGGTAGTAGGTTTTGCTTCCCAAAATATAATCGGAAATATCATTGCAGGGTTATATTTGGCTTTACTTAGGCCATTTAAATTAGGAGATGAGATTACTGCATTTAATAATACAGGAGTAATATACGACATTGGCTTAATTTCAACCAAACTAAAAACTACCGACAATAAAACTGTTCTAGTTCCTAATTCTTCTATGGTTACTACCACTATTGTATTAAATAAAAGACAGTAGAGATGTGATTATACATTTTCATTTATTCAATAATGTGAAAATCATAAAAATAAGCTTAGTATTGTATCAATTCAATTGGTTATTCTATATTTATTTGTCTACCTTTTGGTTTTTGTTGTTCTCTCTTTTGGAATGTTATTTCAAGAACTCCATTGTTATAATTTGATCTTGCACTCTCTATATCAATATCTTCTGGTACTTCTATTTTTTTGTGATATTTTCTATTAGGATCTTCACTTTTTATTTCTACATATTTATCATATGCATCTATTTTTATTTTTTCTTTACTTATTCCAGGCATCTCTGCTACAATTTTTACTTCTTTATCTGTCGTTGAGATATCTATTAACGGTTCCCTTTCCGCTGAAAGTGATGGTTGTTCAAAGGATCCTCTCCCCGAAAAAGACTTTAGATTACCAAATTCTTGTATTTTCGGTTTTCCATCAGGACCTATGGTCATGGAGTATCCATATACTATAGGACCAACCTCTCTAACTTTTCCGCCTTCAGGTGTATCGTATTCTTTAATTAAATCTTTAGGTACTTTATTTTCAATATTTTTAAATTGCTCAGAAAATATTCTTTCTGTTTCTCTTCTCATGTCGTCAAATTCTCTAAACATATCGTCAAAGCTCCATCCCCCAAAACCTCTTCCTTCACGTCTTCTACGTCCTCCACTACCACCAAACAAATTTCTAAAGAAATTATATGGATCTATGTCATTTGGAAAACTCATATAATGATAATACATTACTTTGTAATAAAGTTATACAAAATGAATTTTCGATTACCCACTAATGAATTTGAAGCAAAGAAAAATAAGAAATAAAAAAAAGATTTTCTTTGTGCTAGTGACGAGTTTACGTGTCTATAACACTTGGTGGTAATAGATGTTCATTTTAATATTGCATGTTTTTTCTATTAAGTTAAATCTCTCTAATGCTTTTCTAATTAACAATTTTGCTGGAAGTCAATTAACTCCAAATACTCTATTTTAAGGTAGAGGAGCTATTAAAGTATTGAAATCTACATATTATGGATTTATATCTTATACTGTTTAATTTAATAAATAGTACAACCAGTAAGCTTATGTAAAATTATCAGTCGTGATGGTGTTGCCATAACATGAAATCTTTATACATAGCATAAATAATATCAATATGGTATTGATAGTTACTCAAATATGCTACCGGTAATAATCGTAACTAGATCAATCTGATTCACACTATTCTTTTTGATGCAAAGCTTCAATGGATCTCATCATCAAAATTTAAGTAATAATATGTGACAAACTCGAAGTAAAAATATCGGAAATCTATTGCTTTAAAATTTATAACAATCTTAATAACACTATATCCTTATCTGAATTGAATTATTTTACTAATATATTGGATAATTAATATAATAGAAATGTTATTTTCGACAACAATCCATTTAGTCTTTTGAGAATAGTTAACCTTACTCGAATCCAAGCCTTTATTATATAACTCTAATCCTTTTTGATATGCTGATTCTTGAATTCCTTTATATTTTAAAATCTCTTAGTATTACATTGCATTTT
>DASVEV010000297.1:0-4623 GCA_036380415.1 Nitrososphaeraceae archaeon | reverse complement strand
ATTTAATAAAGAAATCATGTTATCAATTTAATTAAATTCTAATTGGTAGATGGATAACTGAAACCTTTGTCAATACCCAACACATGACCCTATATTCAATACTAATACAATAGTATGTATTAGTTCAATAATTCGATTAGGGAAAATAAGCAATTAATCTTATTACACCCCTTTTATCTGCCAATAAAATTATTTATTGTTTATTCTCCTCTTGACTTCTCTAATAATCCAAGGTGATAATCCTGCAATTACTCCATAAAAAAAGATAAAAGGACCACCTATCTGCTCCCATAATATGCCGATTCTCTCTGATATAGAAAAGGACCTGCCTACGCTAATTACGAGTTTCAGCCTTTTTTCTTCCTCTTGACTTTCTATATTAATAGGTAGAGATTCATTACTACCACTACTTTCATTTTTCTTAATGAATTCGATATCAGGAAAAGTAGAAACTGCTTTAAGAAATATTGTATGAGGAGATATTGAAGCATTTTTCAATGCTTTTATTTTTACAGGAATCGATATCTCTCCATAATATGGCAACTGAATCGAATTGTATTCTGACTCAATTTCTAAATCTTTATACCTATTAATAAAACTAACATTTACCAAAGGTTCTAATCCAAAAGTAGAATTCAGATTTAATTCTATATTTTTCTGTTCGCCCTGTCTTAATACAATATTTTGAGGGTTTGTATTAATTTCTATATTTGGTGGGGGAACATAAACCCATTTACTAAAATCTGAAATTAACAAATTATTTTTTTCATATTCTGCATAAAATAAAACTCGATATTCTTTAGGATATAGAAGTTTTTTAAGATCTAATGATAATGAAATATAATTTTGACCTTTACTAAAATCTGTTAAATTAACAATTTCGTCTAAAATTCTTTCTTCTCCGCTGGAAGCCCATTCTAATACTCTTTTATTCCATGATTTAGTTTCATTTATCCAACTAATCTCATATTGATAATCAATCCCATTAAACCCAGTCTGATCATTATTATCAGAATCAATAAATAATCCATAATTGATTTTATATTGTGATGGCATAATAGGTAAAAGTAACCAAAAAGTAGATTTTAATGTTTTCCCATTACTAAAATAACTTACTTCAACGATATCAGCTAATGGTAATTTTTCTTCTGATTTAACAATATTTTGATTTTGTTGATTAATAATTATATAATCTAATGGTGGATCTTTGATAACTTGACGATCAAAGGATGGAGAAATTTCATTATCATAGGCATATACGTCTAAATTAAATATATTAGCATAAATAATGATAGATAAGATAGGCAATACGAAATATCTTAGTAAATTCATTTTTTATTATAGTAACTAAATATATTGGTTAGATAAATAAATATTTTCTTATAATAGATAATTTAACATTTTTTAGGCTTTAAAATTAATTTCCATTATTAAAAGACATTCTCAGGATATTGAGTACTAGTTTTATACTAATTTATTTAATTATTTTATCTATTTATTTTACCTCGGGTTGTAACTTAATATTCTTTCTTACAGGTAATCTTATTACGCTCCTCTATAGAAAGTTTTTCCAAGATTTCATTGCATTCTTTATTTGGAAGTTGGTCCAGAGGTAGTTGGCTTAGTATCTCTATAGATAAATAAGGTAAAACCTCTTTTAATAATTTAGTAGAGCTTAAACCATTAGTAGGATAAGCAGTTGGAGGACCAAAAGGGTCTATCTGTTGATTTTTGATTGATTGAGTATCTGAAATTAGTGAATTTTGAGAATTTGTATTCTTTTCATATTTCTCAATTGTAGCAATTATGGAATAAATTACAAAGAAAGGTTTTTCATAATTAAAGGTTAAAGCACTTCCAACGAATGGTAGTGAAGAGGAATATATTTTCTCTTTCACGATATAATCAGGATAAATCATGGAAGTAAAAAATTTCTTGTTTTCAATGATAGCACTTGAATTAACTTTTGAGCTATTATTATTAATATTATGTTGAATGCCAATATATACAGGTTGATTTGAACTATATGTTATTATACCATTATAGATTGTGTCATTATTTGTTGAAGGAAGAATAACAACGATGTTAGTTTTATTATTTACCGATTTAGAATATAATATATCTTGATCTACTACTTTTTTAATCTCCTTTTCAGTTACATTTCCTATTTGGTTATTGTTGATTTGTTCAATTGAGAATGATATTTGTAATAAAGATAGATTAAATAATATTATTATTATAATAGAAGTTGTATAATCAAAGTTCGCATAATTGAAACAAAAAAAATGTAAATTTTTATAGTTCATAATTAATATAAAATATGTTCTTTTATATAAGTAATTTTAATATATATTGACTTTAGAGATAATTATTAAATAGTATTTAAAAACTTCATAAAGTTAATTTGTTAAGAAAATATTCTTCAAAATTTTTATCAAATTTTAATCAATAGACAAATCAAAATTTGATTTCAAATGAGCAATATTTATCTTAACTCAGCAATATCGGAAAAGGTATTCCAAAAATCTGGATCCGACTTGATGTTGGACTCATCATCTTTGATATTTACCATATCAAATGAATGTAGCAAAGGTTCAGGAGTATTATCTAAATCTTGATCAAAATAACCATAACTATACCCATCACAAACCGTATTAGGATACAATCCACCATTCGTTAATTTTTCACTAATTTCTTTAGGCGATGCAGTTGGATTTATTGACTTGTATAAAGCGACCATTCCTGTTACATGTGGTGATGCTATGCTAGTACCTCCCATTAATGCATATGTTCCATTTATATAAGTTGAATTAATTTTTACACCTGGTGCTGCAATATCTACAACTGATCCATAATTACTAAAAGATGCAAATGTATCATCCTTAGAAAAACCTGAAAAATCACCTGCATCAACCCATAGAGGGGTTCCCAAAGATCCACATTTCCCATCAGCATCTGCAATAGCTGATACTGTTAAAACTTCTCTATGATTGGCAGGTGAAAAAAATGATGCATCTGTATTGATATTTCCAGCAGCAGTCACGTAAACTACATTTTCAACTACTGATTTACTTATTGCTTCATCCAATGCAGTAGAATTACATTTGCACCCAAGACTTAAATTTGCAACATCTATTTGATCTGCATTTTTTGTTACATAATCAATTGCAGCAATTACGGAGGAAATTGATCCAAAACATTTACCAGAATTTTTATCATAATCTAAAACCTTGATAGCCCATAATTTTGCACCAGGAGCTATGCCTATCACTCCAAAAGCATTGTCTTTAGCAGCAGCAATACCAGCAACATGCGTTCCATGACCACAATTATCATCTCCTGTAGAACTTGAGTCTTGTGAGAAAGGAGGGTAAAAAGAAGTCAGGTTATTTTCTACATTTAGACCAATTTTGTTTAAGTCTATGTCTTTTGCTCTTATAGTATTATCTTTAGATGATAAAATTTGTGGTATAATAGAGGTAACATTCTTAAACACATTTAGATCTGGATGATCCAAATCAATACCACTATCTATAATAGCAATATCTGCATCAATACTACTATGCTCTATATCAGAACCCATCGCTACATTTTCTATACCTATCCTTTGAATTCCACTAGGAATTACTTGGGAGAAAGGAACCACAATTTTATCTTGTTCTGCAAATTTTACGCGTGGATCTAAACTAAGAATATCTAATATTTGATCGCTTTTTTGTTGATCTATTGTCTTGAAAGCAAAACCGGATATCGTATTGTGGTAAGTAAAGATAACTTCTGCACCTAAACTTTCTACGATAAGTGATAAGGCTTGGAATGTAGTAGCTAGACTATTAGGATTTGCTGTAAATTTATCATCAAAAATAACTATATATTGGAATGGTATTGGTTGACCTCCTACATCGGTTTTAATTTTTTCAGTATCAGTAATATTTAAATCGCCTACTGTGATAGTCTCAAAAATCTCAGGCTTAATAGACTGATTTGGAGATCCTGGTTCACCAGATGGTTGATTGTCTTCATTAGTTTTTATTGTAATCTTCCCTTCGATTTTCATCTGTCCTTCTGAAAGTATTAAGTTACTAATTATAAGGTTTAGTAATAATACTAAACCAAATACAATTTTCATAATGATTTTCAACTCAAGATATACTCCACTTTGATTATTATCATAAATTGAATGTTATTATTTTTCATCATCTTTCATTACTGTTTAGACAGTACTCCAAGTCTAATTCATAATTTAATGCTTCTTCTATGTTACCTGGTTTTAGACTATATATAAATTTATTTTCATCTAATGAATCTTTGGATAAATCTCCATGTATAGGTTTTTTAAGAAAAGGGTGAAGATCGGGATCGTGACTTAATATGTTACTAGTAATAGTTTTACATTGATCAGGTAGTAGAAATTCAATTTGAACTAATTTTTCCTTCTTACCTAGTACAAGATCTATATCTCCACCAGCCTTATAATCATGAGATCCACTATTTTCAGTGGTTATTCTTATTTTTACATCTATATCCTGTATGGGGATGCAGGTTTTTGTCTGTGGATCATACTTCTCATCTAATGAACAATTAGGTATGCAGGTTTTTGTCTGTGGATCATACTTCTCATCT
>DASVEV010000296.1:0-7198 GCA_036380415.1 Nitrososphaeraceae archaeon | reverse complement strand
TATATTTCATTCATTAATCTTTAATAATCTGATTCTTGATTCTATTTTGATGAAAGCTGTTATACTTGCCGGTGGGTTAGGTAAAAGATTAAAACCTTTAACAAATGATCGACCCAAACCCATGATAGAGGTACTAAATGTACCCATAATAGAATGGCAACTAAAATGGTTTAAAAAACATGATATTAAAGAGATAATTATATGTGTTGGTTATCTTAAAGAAAATATAATCGATTATCTTGGTAGTGGTAATAAATTGGGTATTAATATAGGATATATAGTAGAAGATAATCCTCTTGGTACTGGTGGAGCTCTAAAAAATACATCCAGTCTGTTGAATTCATCCATCGATGAGGGATTTTTTATGACAAATGGTGATATATTAACAAATATTAATCCACATAAATTATCAGGAGAAAAAATCTCAAGTATTGCAGTTGTTCCTCTTCGGAGTCCATATGGAGTAGTTAATATAAATGGTGAATCTAATGTAATAGGATTTGATGAAAAACCTGAAATTCCTGATAAATGGATAAATGCAGGCGTTTATTATTTTACAAAAGATGTATTTGAATATTTACCTGATAATGGAAACATAGAAGTAACTGCACTACCTGCTATGGCTAATGATCAAAAATTAAAAGGCATGAGATTCAACGATAACTTTTGGAGATCAATAGATTCTTATAAAGATATAGATGAAGCTGCAAAGGAACTTCAATCATCTAATTTAGTATGAAGGATATTTCCAAAATAGGATATAATATCGGTACACTATTGTCAATTGATGCCATTTTAAGATTTGCAAAAAAAATAGAAGAAAAAGAAAATACAGATTCATTATGGGTTCCAGAATCATGGGGGAGAGAAGCCTTTGGATCATTAGGTGCTTTATCACAGGTAACAAAAAGAGTTAGACTCGGTACAGCAATAATAAGTATACATTCCAGAACTCCTGCTACAGTGGCGATGGGAATATCAACATTAGATATATTATCCACTAACAGATCAGTATTAGGATTAGGAGTGAGTACTCCTGCATTGGTGGAAAATTGGCATGGAGTAAGATTTGATCATCCAATTGAAAAACTAAGCGAATACATCAAGTGTATTAAAATGGTTATGAAGGGATCAAAGGTAATTTTTGATGGAAAATATTATAAGATTAATAACTTTAAATTATTATTCACACCACCTAGAGATAATCCTCCAGTATATACTGCAGCAATTAATAAAAAAATGTTAGATCTTTCATGTGAATTAGCTAATGGTGTTTTGCTTTATTTAAGACCTAAACACGAATTACCAAAAGCTGTTGAATATATAAAAAGCAAATTAAAATGTAAAAGTAATAAAAAATTTGAGGTTTGTTGTGCATTTATCACTGCAGTTTCCGATAAGGAGCCCGAGTTGGCTAGATTAAGAGCAGCAAAGACTCTAGCCTTCTATGTGGCAATAGGAAAGTATTATAATAGATTTTTACGAGAAAATGGTTTTGAAACAGAAGTAGAGAATATTACTGAAGAATATCAAAAGAATGGACTTGCAAATGTTCATAATTTTATTTCAGATAAAATGCTTACTTCTTTGACAATATCAGGTACAAGAGAGGAATGTATAAAGTCTTTAAGGGAATTTAACGAAAGTGGAATATCTTTACCAATAATCCAAATAAATCCTGTTGGAAATAATCCAGAAAATTCAATTAGGGAATTAATCTCTACATTTTAGTTGAGAAAAGTTTCTGTAGTAGGAGGGGTCACAAGTGAATTTAGAAAAGGAACAGATATCGATGTTGCCCATATTGCCTTAGAATCAGCATTGAAGTTATTGAAAGATACAGGATTTCCAAGAAACTTGCTTGACGCAGTAATAGTATCATCATGTTCTTCGGATCAATATTTATCTAGCATAATTTCGGAGTTGCTCGGAGTAACTCCAAAGATTTCCCATAGGATTGAGAACCTATGTAATTCTGGCACCAATGCAATAATTTCCGCATTTTCTTATATCTCATCAGGATTATGTGATTCTGCTTTAATTATTGGAGTTGAAAAATCTAATACATTAGGAAAAATTTTTTCAAATGATCTCTCAAGGGGCCAATACAATCTGCCTATATTTTGGGGTGCAATATTTAAGAAAATTCATATGAATAGATATGGATCAACAGAAGAGCAAATCTGTCAAATTCCTGTTAATAATTACCTTAAAGCAAAGAAAAATAAAAATGCCATTAATAGGTCTAAATCTGTAAATCTTGAACAGGTTTTAAATTCAAGAGTACTTGTTCAACCTCTTAAATTATTGGAGTGCTGTTCTATTTGTGAAGGTAGTTCTTCAATTTTGCTTATTGCAGATGAAAAATTTTCATTTTTCAAATCTAAAATAACATCTAACAAAAGAAATTGCGAACTGATTCCAGTTTTAATCAAAGGAATTGGTCAACAAACCAATTGTGCAAGTTTTAGTAATGCAATTATAGATATTTTTGCCCAAGGTTCAGCTAGAATGGCAGCACAACAAGCATATAAAATGGCTAGGATTTCCCCTCAAGACGTGGATATAGCAGAAATTCATGACGCTTTCTCTATCTTGGAAATACTTGGGTATGAAGATCTTGGTTTTGTCAATAAAGGAGAGGGAGGAAGATTTGTTGATCAAAACAAGATTGATATAAACTTAAGGGGTGGAATAATTGGATGTGGTCATCCAATAGGGGTCACTGGGATTGCACAAGCTGTAGAAATCTTTGAACAACTAGTAGGGAAAAACAGTCATAATTTAAAATTAAACAAATCTCCTAATGTAGGTGTCGTCCATAACTTAGCAGCTGCAGGTACTTCTGGGACTGTCCTCATTATGGAGAGTTAGATTTTGAGCATATTCTAACATTTTCCTTAGACCTAAACAAAAACAACCATGCACACAAAAGAAAATAATCATCAAAAATTCATCGAATATATAGAAACGGGAAGGTTTGTGCTTCCTTATTGTAAGAAATGTAGAAAGACTATGTGGCCTCCTTCAGACTATTGTAGATTATGTCTGAATAATCTTTCATTAAAGGACTATAGAAATAAAGAAGGAAAAATATTACAATTTTTTCTTAATAAATATAATAATAATACAAATACAATAATGATAGTAGTAGAATTAGATGAAGTAAGACTTATTGGATCTCTCGATCAAGACAATAGAAATACAGGTAATATTGAAGGAAAGAAAGTAATAATAAAAAAATGTGGATTTATTGATCAAAAAATATTTTATCACTTCGAGATTGTGAATAATTAATATATCTATTTGCTTATTTTATTTTTATTGAGTTACGATCGTTTTGTTGATGAAAGACTGTTGACTAGTCGAGATGCTTTAAATAAATATCAAATGAAAATCAAGTTACAGGACATAGACGAAAATGCGCGTGATTATTCTCAAAGATTTGGAAATAGAGTTTTAGTTAGAAAAATAATCTTAATGACAAAACATAACAGTACTCAAGAGATTGAAGAAATTGAACTTGATATTGAAGAATTGGAAAAAAGAATAAAAAGAGAACGCCTTTTTTCCTCATCCAACCGATGGGTAGCCCAAAATGAAATTAAAAATGGTTATATTGTTGCAACACGACACCTAGACCTTTTGTCAGATGCAATAGCGTTAGATGTAATAGTTTTTGATTAGAAATTTAATTTTTCAAGAATTAAAAAATAACAGATGCACTTTATTGTTTTTTTGTTTGGTATTAGTTGCAACCATATTATATTATGAATGAAAATAATATTTAATTAGTAAAATAAACGACCAAAGAAAAAATTTACTTCGAGTTTAATTTTTTCTTGTCTATTACAATTTTGGCTATTCCTAACCCGATTAATATTCCTCCCAATAGCATTGTTGAACCTATAGTTCGTATAGTATTTTGATCTATTTCGAAATTAGACATAGCCATTAGAATAAATAATCCCAAGATGATCAATCCTCCATTAATAAATAGAAGTATAGGTATTGTCTTGTTTGATTCTTTTCGACCAAGGGCAAATCCTATTATAGATAATGCGACGGCTCCGCCTCCAAAAATACTTCCTCTTACAGATTCATTTAGGGGAAGGAAACCTTGTCCTCCTCCTCCTGTAACTGCATCTGTTTGAGATTGTGATGCAACCATTACATCTAAACCGTAAATTATTAGCAATCCAAGCGAAATTAATAAAAGGATAATAGCAATCTTTGCCATGATTTTTTTACATTAAGATATTTAATAAACCTATCAATAATTAATAATGTGGATATGAAAAATGAGTTGTATTCTGTCTTAAATGAGTTTGGAAAGGAAAAAATTCAAATAGAATTTCAAAATAATATAAATTCATCAATTCCCAAAATAAAGGAAATACTATCTAAAACAATAGCAACAATTTATGAAAAAAAAGATAACATTGATTCCGATTCCAATAATTTTGAAAAACCATTGTCTATATTATGCGAATCTTTTTTACATTTTTTATTGACAACAACCTCACTTCCTTCGCAGAGGAAAATAATGCTAAATGAACTAGAAATTGATTTGGTAATTCCTGACATAAAAACTCTATATAAAGATCCAAAGAAAACTTTGATAATAATATTTTATAAAGATTCATCTACCAGTGAATATATAAAGAATTTAGATAAGATTCAGAAGAATAAAGAAAATATTTGGCTAGTTTCATCTACTCCTCTTGACATTAATTATAGAAATTATGTTCTATATGAAAACAAAGAAGAGTATCAAACTTTATTTACCAACAATAAAACTATAGATGAAAATTTTAACAATTATCTTATTGATGATAAAAATGAAAATAATAATAATAATCATAATAATATACATAACCTTACACTAAATATTATTCCTTTTTTTAATATAATAGTCGATATTAATAAATTCTTAAAAGATACAAAATATAGAGGTTTCAAATTTGTAACTAATTAATACATATTAAATAATTATAACCTAATTTGTTTATTACTTCTTTTATTTTTCTTTAAATACGTTTCTATAAAGACTCTAAACAAGAACAATAAAAGAACTTAACTATTTTTAATATACTACTCTAATTGATGATCCAAAAAAATCTAACAAATTTTGCATTCTTATTATGAGTAAGTAATTATGATTGATATAACAAATAAAATCTATGAAAAGTAAAGGAATCTTAATAATAGGAATCGATACTGAAATAGGAAAAACCACTATTGCAGCAGGTTTAAGCCATTTGCTTTTTCGAAAAGGAATTGAGATTGGAGTCATGAAACCTTTTGCAACAGGAATTAAACAATATTCTAAAGATTATAAATCTCTTGACACTAAAATGTTAAAAGATGCAAGCGGTAATAAAGACAATGATAATATAATTAATCCCTTTTTTTACTCAATACCTACCGCTCCTTACCTTGCCAAAAAAATATTAAAATTAAATGAAAATATAGATATTGAAGAAATTTTGAATAAATACAAAGAAATTGAAAATAGACATGATTTTACAATAGTAGAAGGAATAGGAGGATTAATGGTTCCCTTGAGCAAAGATTTTTCTGTTGCAGATTTAGCATCAATACTAAATATCCCAATAATACTGATAACGTCAAATAGAATTGGATCTATAAATCATATCATAATGACATATCGCTTAGCTATATTCTATAAGTTAAAAATCAAAGGAATAATAATAAACAACAAATTTAAATATTTAGAAACTTATTATAAATTAATTACTAATAGTCTTCCACGTGTAGTAGAAGAATTGACACAATGTAAAGTATTGGCAACAATACCATATATAAAAAAACCAACTGCAAAAAAAATTGCTAATATTTTGGAAAAATATGATTTTATCAAGAATTTATAATTTATATAATACAAATTGAAATATGATCATTCTCTTACGATTTTAATTGAGTAATTAATTGTTTTTTCTGGTAAAACATTAATTTCTTTATTAACGTTTTTTTGTTTATCATATTAAACATTTCAATTTTGTTATTAAAATATTTGTCCTTGATTTTCTCTATTATATGTAATTAATTAAAGAATATTGTCATAATGTTAAGAGCATATTTTGCTATGGAAGTAGTCAACTTAATCACGAAATGTTAATCATATCTAGTGATATTTAAAATTCAAATTACAATAAATGACTGACCAGAATTGTTGAATTATTAAATTAAGTTAAAAAATAGGTATTCAACAAATCAAAGAAAAAATAACATTCAAACTAGTTACAGTTAATTTTTTTATCTTTAGATATAGTGTGTATAGCGTGTTGTTTTTTATTTGAAAAATTTATATAATTACTAAATTTAATTGAAAGACATGAAGCATTACAAGTCCACAATATCATTTTCCATAGGTTTCATATCTCTTATTATTGTAACAAATAATATAGGAAATGCTAACTCCCAGACTTACCAGGAAGATCCAGAATTATCTGATTTATATCTGAAACTATCAGATTTGATCAAAAATACAGGCGATGACGTTGTCCAATCCATGAACGCGATCGAATCGGGGGATAATAAGTCTGCTTTGAATATCCTATCTAGTGTCACTGTAAATCTTCAGGAGATATCAAACGGATTAAATGTCATGGTAAATGAGCCCATAACTCGTGGAAATTAACGTTTTATAGACTAACGATAACTTTATTTTACTTACAATATATAACAGTTTTAATAATATTTTTTAATTTTCTATTATTAATTTTATTCCAATTACTTCAATATCAACAATTTTTTCTGACGTCAATATTAACTGAGAAAAATCGTATGCTTTATAACAATTAACTTTTTATTGGAGGGATATAGATCAGGTTTTTTTGTTATTTTCAGTGAGATTATGGATGTATAATCTTTCTTATTGTTAATGGACGTGAACTTTGATATTCTCGATTTTCCTCAAACTCAATTTTTCGATAAGTTTTCTTTTTTTTTAATGCTTGATTTGCCTAGTATTTGTTCTTACTATCCTAGTATAGTATTTTACAACTATGATTTACCAATTTCAATTTATTATATTGTTTTGTCCAAAATCTCAATTTTTTATATGGTATAATGGGAAACCGGTTAAATGGTAAAACAGGAAACCATAAATAGGGTAATACGTATATATGGTAATATGGTAAAAATTACTTTCGAACTAGACGATTCATTAAAT
>DASVEV010000295.1:0-5839 GCA_036380415.1 Nitrososphaeraceae archaeon | reverse complement strand
TTCTTTTTCTGCTTCAATAAAGTCAGAAGCAATATCTTTTACAGTTTGAATAGTTTGTTCTTGATATTCAGCAATCCTTTGTGTGTATCGTGGAATCTCTCGTGTAGCTTCATCAGTAGTTCTTTTTACATTATTTAAGGTGTTGTCTAGTGTCTTGTTTATTGCATCTTGTTGTTGATTTAAGGTGTTATTGTAGTCTCTATTTATTCTTTCATTGAAATTAGTGGTATTGGTGTTGTCTGTGCTATATTTAGTTGTATTTTTATCATAAAAAGTTGGTTTATTTACATCTATATTTTCATTAGTTTTTATTTCTTCTTTTCTTGCTGACATGTATATATATACGTTACTATGATATATAAACGTATGTATTAATGACTAATGAATAGTCATATTATATAGTTATAAACTCCTTATTTGTTTAATTCAGGGTACCTCAAGGTATTAAACGAATATGATAATTTGACTATTGTTGTTTCACGATGTGACATATACAAGCCGTCTTGTAAATGTTATGTGTTAAGGAACATTCGGCAGTAATTGATCATGAGATAAAATATGACAATAGGAGAAGCTTTTAAAGAAAAATCAGAGAATATCAAGAATAGATCTAGAAAATATTTAACTGCATATCATTAATTAAGTCGATTCTTCTAAAAGTTGTATTACGTGGTTTGTGATTTTATATCTACATCTAATAAAAGCATGAAATTGAATGTAAATTAAAGTATGTTGACAGGATTTATGAAAAATACACAAAGATATTCTTCCACAAATGTGGCCTTTGTTTAAGAAATATCAGATGGGCACATCTTTAATACTACAAAAATATAGAGAAATGATGATGTTAGCTGCAGCAGCCGCTACAATTGTTCATACTGTCAGACATACCATAAAGAAGTTGCCAAAATGTATGATGCTACTGTTGAAGAATTGAATGACCTCGCAGTTATTATTGGACAAACATCATTTTGGAGCAATGTTCTTTATACCAAAACTATGACTATGATACATTTGTAAGAGAATTACAATAAATTGGGGAACACCTAGCAAAACAAAGTTATAAACAGTAAAGGTTCAAATCTACCACTATATTTATTGGGTTCACTTAAAGGTTATTTTTGTATTTTAAAAAATAGTCTATACTATTTAAATTACTATAATTTAGAATCTTATTCAATATCACTCTAGGGGTTAATTTCGGAGGGGATAAAGTTATAATTTATGTATAAAATATTTATTATATCTGGTTGAACAATTATATTCTATAATCTCATTTCATATTAATATCCTGAAAGCATCATTTATTAGTAATGATTCAGTAGTGATAGCATTAAAATCTCTATAACCCATTAATGCAAGAGGTTATGTAAAAATATAACGACTAGAAGAAATATTGTCAATATTATAATGGAGAATAGAATGGTGATAAAGATAAGTGCTAGTTTAAAGACAGAGGTGACGAAGCATATTAGAAGGATTCTATACATTGAATCTGATAGGTCAAACAATATCCAACATCTGCTATTTTAATCAACCACTTATCTCTCAATCGATTAGAATTATTAAATAATATGTTAATGCTATGATGTTAATAATCTATGTCTAATAATACTAAAGAAAATTCAATAAATATTCCTTCGCCTTTTAGCTTTAAATATGTAGAATCGGGAGGATTAGCAAACAATTATTTAGTTATTTCTTTTGATCCAGAATCTAATCACCTTAAAGTATCCACGGATATTAGTGGTACTGATTTAACCCAAAAATCTATAGAAGATTCAGAAAAAAATGATTTAATAAGTACAATTACAAAAAAATTTTTTTAATACAAAAGCTACGTATGTTACAGAAAATGAAAATTAAGATAATACTGCAATCTCATCTTCTCTTACAGTTACAATAAATACAGATATACACACTGCTGTATGGACCAATAATTCTCAAGAAGTCCAGGCTGAATTGGTTGAAATTACAAATGAAATAAAAAATAAAGCACATGAAAAAAAAATGATTTAAAATTCATTATATAGCGTCGTATTTCAATGTCTAGTTTTATTTTCAAAAGAGGGGAAGGCTGCTGCGGAGAATTAAGTCAAATATTTAAAATAATGCCTAAATACTGTATTAAAATTTGAAATAACATTAAAAGATATAAGACTTATTGCAAAAATAAGAGTAACGAATATGTCAGAAGAAAAACAGATCGAGGACCTCAAAAGCCAATTTCGCAGAACTACTGATTCAGAACTTCGAAAGCAAATGCTTGATACAATATCTGCTTACGAAAACAATGGTATAGATGCAATAAACGATTTGATCAGCAGCACAATTGACGATGAGGTAAAATCTTACGGGCTAAATTTAATTAAGAAAATAAAACAGAACCCTTAACTTTATTTTTTATCAACCATCAGTGAGACAACTTAATGAACCTGGGATCGTTTTAAGATCAACAACAACCAATTCAAAGCTTGCCTGGATAAACGCTGCAGGACTCCCCCCAATTTTATTCTTTTTTTGTAGGTTCAAAAAACCATTTGCGTCTATAATTTTCATCTTTCAGTTGAGGTTCTTTAAATATTTTAAAGTATGTTTGTTTTATGATATTTTGTTTTTCAATATCTGATCTTATCCATAAACTATTGAAAAATGAGAGTAATGCAGAAACAGTTAATTCATTGTTAGAAAATGAGGCCATTTCTATTGAGTCTTTAAATGTTCCTCTTTCACTGTACTTAATAGATATTGAAAATGAAATTGCTTGATCAGTTACAAGTATTATAGTGTTGGTATCTATCTTTTTTGTAGTGTAATTAACATATGTTCCTAATATCTTGTTTGTCTCATTAACCTTTCGTTCAATTTCTTTCTTAATGTTTGAAATCTCACCATTAATATGAATTATTACTTTGACTTTAATAAATCTAGTAAGTGCTTCTCCTAACAATTTTATAATTCCGTTACGATCAGCAAACCAAAATGAATCAATTGTTGGAAAGAATAAAAGAACCTCTTCTATTGCAGACTGAATAACTTTGGGAAAGATTTCCTCGATTGTACTTAAATCTGTTATATTAGTATTTAATAAACTAGTATCAAACATTACTCTTTGAATTTCAGCAATTTTTTCACTTGCTGGAATAGATAATTTCCAAAGTTTCTCAAAAAAATAGTATTGCATTTGCACAAATTTTTTATTGGTTATATGAATAAATTTTAATTTTAAATTATCATTGTTTTTCTCCTCTATGTCGTTCTTTTGTTTGGAAATAGGCTCAGTATAACTAAAGAACTGATTTTTGTCAGATATCCCTAAATAACCTGTAACGGTATCTGCATGTCTCAATTCCACAAATTTCATTATTTTAGTACAGTAAAGTACGTTTTCAGATGTAATATTTGTAATAAATCTAATAGACACACCTTTTTGTTTGATCTTGAAATCAACTATGGTATCAAAAAACTCAGGGTTTTCAACTAAAATATGAATCCAATCATGATCAAATACAGATTCTAAATTTTTTGTAGTCCGAGAGATAATCTCAGACATTTGATTTAATGCTTTTCCAGAATGGTGTTCATATTTTAACTCTGGGAAAAATTCATTACCAACTGATTCCACTAACTATAATTATTGTTTTTAGATATAAAAATTTAGATATTAATAATTTTTTATTTTTCAAGCATTTTGAAATCATTTAAATAATATGAACTTTTATTGAAATTATGCCAATATTTTTGGATGTTCATAAAGTACCATTTAAACAAGATCATCTTAAGGAATTGGTAGATTTACCAACAGATGAATTTGGAGTTAGACATGTAAATCTTATGTATAACAAAGAGAATGGTGTTTGCTTTTGTCTATTGGATGCACCAGACCATGAAGCAGTTGTAAAACATCATGACAAAGTCAATATACAGTGTGAATGGATTGTAGAAGTTGATCTTGCTAAAGATCAATTATCTAAACAGTAAGAAAATAGAAATATTTTTATAAATGAAACTCTTATAATTGCTTCTTTGTAATATATATTTTTGTGTCATCTAAGATCCTATTAATATTTGGGGAATAACTTTTTTTTGAATACTAAAGAAAGACAATTTTCTAAAATAATATTCTTTATCATATCTCAACTTAATTATAAATTCTAATTTATAATTTCTACTCCTATATTCTCATTGGTTAAAACAAGAATAGTTCTGTTGCAACAATATGTTTACATTTGTGTAGCTTAAATTTAAAATCTGGACATGTACATGTCTTCTTTTCTATATCAACATCATAGTATTTGATTTTTTCCTTGATACTACTTTTAACCCTAAATAATTTTCTAATTTCTCTTTTATCTTGATTTTCTTCATCTTGGTCACTATCTTGTTTTTCTTCTTCTTCTTTTTCTTTTAATTCAACTATCATAGGTTCATATAGAGTAGATTCTATTATGTCGTAAGCCCTTTCAAGTCTTTTTCTTTCAACTTCTTTTAACCTTTTTAAATTTCCGTTATTATTATTAAGAATACCTTTTTGTATTTCTATTTTCTTATTTCTATTATCTTCTTCTTCTTCTTCTTCTTTATATTCTTGTAAACTTTTTGCTGATGTTGTTATTGCCTTTTTCACTATTTCATGTATTTTATCATCTTTAGTGTCTGATACATATATTACATAGATTAATGCCACATCTTTACCTTCCTGCTTTCGTATAACTCTACCAATTCTCTGTATTACCTGATTCATATTGGAAGTTGTAGCTAAAATAACTTCTATTCTAACTTGTGGTATATCAAATCCTATTTCCAAGGTATGTACTGATAAGAGAGGATAAAATTCTATTCCCCATTGATTCAAGATCAATTGTCTCTTTCTAGAATTTATGTTACTATCAATTATCATCGCTTTTGTGCCTTCTAATTCTAACATATCTCTAAGTTTAGTGATAGAATCAATGGTTTCACTAAATACCATAATTTTTTCATTTGGAAATTTTTTAGTTATTAGATTTAAAGCAGATAACAATTTATTTTCTGCGCAACTTAACAATAATTTCCTTTTTCTTACGTTTAGAAACCATGCTTTTGCCATTCCACTAACAAAACCGCCTTTTCTTAGCAATAATGTCATAGACTCAGCATCATATTTTTTAAAACGGTTAGAAATTCTCTTTATTTTGGTGGAGTATGTATCATAGTCTTTTTGTTCCTTCTCTGTAAGGTTGACCTTTAAAGGAATAACTATCGGCTTTGCAAGTCTTTTATCATTAACAGCATTTTTGATAGGGTATCTTTTAACTGGTGGCAATAATGTAAGAATTGTATTGTATTTAGAAAGATCTTTTTCATCAAGAGTTGCAGTAAGGCCAAGAATAGCTTTTTTATGATCTTCTATTACTACATCAAATATTTTACTAAATATTTTTGCTGTATCTCTTATCAGATGTATTTCATCAAAAATAACCATATTGGATCTACGGATAATGTCTAGATTTCTAATAATACTTTGATATGTACATATCGTTATCTCTCTAATCTGCTTTCTTTCACCAAAATATTTTCCTATTTTATCCTTCGGTATACCGTATGATACAAGTCGTCTGGTGTTCTGTTCGATTAAAATAATCCTAGGTACCATTAAAAGAATATTCAAAGTAGAAGAAGAAGGATAGGCACAAGCAACTCTCTTTGCACATTCAAAAGCTATTTCAGTTTTACCAGTTCCAGTGCTATATACTATTGTACCTCTAAAATCATTATCAATCCATGCGTTTACTGCATCGATTTGATCTTCCTTGAGTGAAAAAGGGAATTTTAGTTGAGAAATGGCGGCGGCGGTTGA
>DASVEV010000294.1:0-13281 GCA_036380415.1 Nitrososphaeraceae archaeon | reverse complement strand
AATTCTGCCATTTCGTTATGCATTTTAAGTAAGTTTAATCCTTTTTCTGTAGTCTTGAATTGGTGAGTCCCATCAAGATATTCTATTAGATTGTTTTCTATCAAAATAGAAAGGTATTCCTTTAATTGGTTATAACTTAGATAAGATTTATACATAATTTTTGTCTTGGACGCTCCTCCATTAGCTGAGTCGAGTATATTACTAATTATTTCTGTTCGGCTTCTATTTCCCATATTTATTAAATAAGTTATTTACTTATTTTAGTATTAATATCACAAGAAAAGTTAAGATAATTATAGTAAAACATTCCACATATTATTTGCAAATAAAAATAATAAAAGAAAAATCAGGTCTTAGCTCAAAATTGTACCATAAAATAATTATTGTTAGTATTTAGCTGTGCGAAATAAGAGTCTCATATTATAGTTAATATTTCAACTTATTAGGTATATAACATAATAAAGAAATTAATTTTGAAATTTAAAAAAAGATATAGAAAGACAAGAAGGTTTTTTTAAGAACTTCCTTTTTGTTTACTGGGATCAAAGAGAACTTTATTCTTATTCGCTGCAACTTTATCCATTACTGGTTCTCTATCATCAAGTGTTATTTTCATGGATGATTCTTCACCTATAGTAGTATTGCCAGAAAATGATGGGCTATGATCTTGTTGATTTCTATCCTTTAATTCATCATCTACCAAATTTTTTATTTGACTTGCAGTAACAATCACTTTTTCTGCTTCTTTTTTGTTTGTATTAATTTTTAATTTTTGTTGTTTAGTTGCTACTACTGAAGATTGTTGTTGTTGTTGTTTTTTCTTTGTTGTTCCAGTTGATTTATTTTGAGCTGATTTTTTAATTTTCTTTGTTATTGATTTTGCTACATCTCTTGCAACTGGAAAGGAAACACCTGATCTACTTACAGTTTGAGTAAGCTTATTTGTATCAAATTTCTCCTCTCTTCCACTTGATCTTTTTAAAATTATATCTTTTTTTCTTTTCGTTGAATTCACCTTACTGGTTTTTTTAGGTTTAGGTTTATTCGAAATAGTTTTAGAATTTAAATTGGAAGATTTAGTTTTCTTTAGTACTGCTTGTTTCTTTTTATTTTTGGTATCATTTTTAATTTTTTTTTCTTTACTGTTTTGTTTAGACGTTTTTTTTATCATCTTATATTATTACTATATATATAATAAGCAATACAAATTTAAGTATTTTTAACACTTCGTAATTTATATTAATTTAACTCATTCGATATATTACTAAATGTTAGGCTCTTAATTTAGGATAAATTGATCTTCATCTAATAGAGAAATAACAGATGCATAGAGGCTGCAATAAATCATTTAACAGAACATCCTCTTGGTCAAAGGTTATTATTGATCTTTCAATAGAAATTGAAAGACAGAATAAGATAGATAATTGAAAATCTTTATGATGGCTAAAAAAAAAGTAATCTAAATAATAACATTATTGTTATAAATACAGATTCTTGATTAATCATAAATACAATAGCTATACAACAGAAACTACTTTAGAATTTACCAAAAAGGTTAAAGATGCTCTTAAAGTGGGTATAACAACAAATAGAGATTAAGACAACTTTGCTTAAATCTGAATTATCTTTTAATAACAAATGGATTCATCCATATATTATGGAAGTTTGTGGGAGTAAAGTCCTGCATGTAGTAGGGTTCTACCACTATCTTGTATTTAGCTTTTATCATTAGAACTTAATTTAAATTGTTTTTGTAAGTAGTAAATAATAATATAATTAATCTAACATCTGTTAATAAATTGTATATGTTGTTGTAACTTCTGTCGTTATTGGTTGAAAGTAGTATTTGTTAGGTGGTTGTAATATAACCTAATGCACCTCCTTGGGATATATTTCTAATTATATAATTCGATACTATCGCTATCGAAATTCTTTATTGTATATTTCGTTTATGCCTTCTCTAGTTATCCTATACATTCCATAATCTACACCAGCAGGCTTGGAGCTATCTTCCGTTATTAAGCCAAGTGATTGTAATTCATTGAGGTCTTTCTCGATTTCTTCAGATTGACGATTAGCTTCTGCAATTATTTTAGTATCTTTTACACTCGAATTTGTATCATTATGAGTTAAATCACTGATAATAGTCAAAATTCTTCTTAATTCATCGCTCATAGACATAACATATCTTGATTAACAACTTAATATAAATTAAAATAAGGCTAAAAATCACCTAATTACTTATTTATAGACATTCTAATGGTAAAAGTAGATTATAATTACTGATATAATAATCAAAATATGAATTTAGAATAGGTATAATTTTTGTAATTAATTTGTCGGCATTAATACCGATAGCGGTTCTAAAATAAAGTCTATTGAAGAGATACACCTACTTCCTTGTCTTTAGCTTTAATTATTAGAAACTTATTTAAATAAAAGATAAGAAACTATTATAATAAATTGTTATTATAGGATTTAGCAAATCAGACAAAAATTAATTATTTTACCAAGATAATATGGAAAAACTTTTCCGCTAATCTAGTGAAGTTTAGTTAACCGTATTCTTATCTATCTCTCTGGTATTTATCTAATTATACAATGCCAATAATAACAGTATCAATATATAGTGGTAGAACACAGAGAGAAAAAGATAGACTTGCAGAAGCAATCACGGAAGACATAGCTAAGATATTAAACATAAAGAAAGAAGGGATATAGTATTTCAAGAAGCATCCCACGGAAATTGGTATTCCTCAAGAGTTCATCTATAATATAACTATATTTGTCACGTAGATGATAATAGTAACAAATTCATTTGAATTAGAAAAATAATAACCATGATAGTAAATATTAGAGAATAATAATTATTATTTTTAATAATTCTGATTCAAATTATTAAAAGATTCTCTCTAGTTTTATTTTGCTAGTTTTAATGATGTAGTTATCTAGTTTTACATTTCTAGATACCTATTCTTAAAATTAAGAATCAATTTAAATAGAGAGAAGATAAGTTTTAGCAACAGGATATGTGTGTATGTAACATTGGTTTTACCAATATAATTGTAAGTGCTTTAGTTGGAACTTATTTAATATATGTTAAATGATAACTCAGTTTTTATGGTTATCTTAGTTGTATGACATCCCTGGTTCTTTTAAAATAGAAACTAATTCAGAAAAACTAAAAGGTTTAAAAAGCACATCTTGGCTTTTCATACCAATTGAATCTATCATATTGCTTATACTATCTAATGAATAGGTTGTAGTTAATATTATTCTTTTATGTGGCAATCTATTACGAATCTTTCTTGCAACTTCAAAGCCTGAAATGTCATGAAGATGCGTGTCTACTATAAAAATATCATAGTCGTTGTTGTCGTTGTCTTCTGTACTAGAATGTATAATTTCTAAGCATTTGTTGCCATTTTGTACAACCTTCACATCTGATATTGAAAAACCATACTGTTTTGTAAAAAGAGAATAAAGATATTAAATATCTGAATCTGGTTCGGCTATAAGGATTCTTTTAGGTTTTTTTTCTTTCTTCTTTTGGTTTTCTGCTGTGGATTGGTTTAAATCAGTCATTATTGTAGGCGTCGTAAGGATACGGCAGCAGCTTAGCTTTTGTATCCTGTAATTAAGGTGGTTGTTAAGGACTGCTACTATTTGCCTCTCTATTTTGTCTATTACCTGATACTGATTGTATAAAATTGGTGTTTGTTTTTGCACAAGCCTTTAGATTATCACGTGTTTGTTCTAGTGAAGTATTGTATACTTTCATATTTGATGCTAGAGCATTGTTTATTAGATTGCTAGTATTTAACAGGTAACTTGTAAAGTTATTTACCATTTTTGCATGATTTTCTGCGATTCTTTGTGGATTATACAAATCCCATACTCCATTGGTATTTCTATCTACTTGTGATTGAAAAGAGCCTATTACTTGTTTTTCTGCTTCAATAAAGTCAGAAGCAATATCTTTTACAGTTTGAATAGTTTGTTCTTGATATTCAGCAATCCTTTGTGTGTATCGTGGAATCTCGTGTGTAGCTTCATCAGTAGTTCTTTTTACATTATTTAAGGTGTTGTCAAATGTCTTGTTTATTGCATCTTGTTGTTGATTTAAGGTGTTATTGTAGTCTCTATTAGTTCTTTCATTGAAATTATTGTTGTCTGTGTTATATTTAGTTGTATTTTTTGATTCATTTACAGCTATATTTTCATTTGCTTTTATTTCGTCTTTTCTTGCTGACATGTATATATATACGTTACTAAGGTATATAAGCGTATGTATTAATGTCTATTGTATAGTCATATTTGTTTATTCACAATCAATCAATTAATTTATTTATATGTTCAATTTGAGGTATTATATTCATAATTCCAAGAACAACAACTAGAGGAGGCATAGAAGATAGATAATAATAAAATGAAGTGGATGAACCTTCAAATATAGGTGCGGTAAATATAGTTCAACATACTATTCTACAGTATTAATTCAGTATATAGTTCTAAATGCTCAACAAAAAATACTAGCTATATACATGGTTTATGACTAGTACATTTAAGGCAATCAAAACTAATTAAATTTATGCATGACAACGATAGTTTGTGGAATAGCATTCCATATGAATTAAAATGTAAAGGAGAAATAGAATGCTATGATAAATTGAATGAACTCCATCCTAAATATCCAATTATAATTTATAATCATGCTCTAAGATACAAACAAAGGCTAAAGAAGATTACATCAACCATTAAAGTGAAATAACTAAGAGATATCAACAATAATAAAATGATATTTATCATTCTTTAAGGAGGAAATTTTTCCTGCTAAATTATATCGCTAGATTTTGTTGCTGCCTTGAGCATTATCTTAGTCTTGATATTATCTATTTATAAGGAACTATAAATAGAGGCATATTGCTACGGACCCGTCTGGAGTTGAATAAACACAGTTTCAATGTTCAATATTACAAATAGAATTAGCTATTAAAAGACAAAACCTATAATTTTGTTAATAGACGCTATTTTATTTTGATGGTAATAGATAACAGGTCTATCGGGTTGCCAGGTATTTTTGCCTCTAATATATTCTATATTTAGTATTAAAATTTCATAGTATAAATCCTTTATTGATTATTTTTTAATTACAAACTAACACAATAGGATCAAAATTCAACAAAAATTACTTATAATATCAAATCCTTTATTTAGAATTATTACAATATATTTCTATTGGTATCTGGAAAATACTTTAACAAAGGAGTAAAGGCATTAGATGAACCTAACTTAGGACACGTAGTTAGGGAAACACCAGACAAAATTGTAGTATTTGGTGGAAAAAATAAGAGGTATGATATACCTATTTCAGAAATTCAACAGGTTGGCGCCAATGTTCTTATTGGACGTAACTTGTCAGAGATTGAAAGTAAATATAGAGTAAATCGTAATGATCCACTTCCAACCAGCCGGAAAGATCCTTGGCAATCGGATAATCAAATTGATTTGGGAACCTATGAAGGCAAGTATCCAAACTCATTATTTAATAAAGGAGTAAGAACAGAAAACGAAGATCATGTTGGGCATGTCATGAAGGAAACAGATGATAAAATAGTAGTCTTTGGATATGGAAATGAGAGATTTGATATACCTAAATCTGAGATAATAGCAGTAGGAAGGAATGTTATTGTGAAAAAGAACTTTCCAGAATTATTTACTTATAAGGTGGATATGAATGCACCATTACCAACTGGAGAACCCATAGAAAAAATAGATGAAGAAGCATATCCGGAATATTACCATGGTCCTAGAGATGATAAAGAGGATAAACAAGATTTAATATATCCAAAATAAAATCTGTTATATTATAATCAGGATTAACTTTTTAAATTTCCTAAAAAGTATTATTTATTCCTATCTCTTTTTTTTGATTATTTCTTCATGATTGAAAATAGAAGGTTTTTATCATAATCCATCTGCTACATATCTATCTATCTATTAACCTGTTATGATAAAGACTTTAAAATCAGGCAATAGATTCTATTAGAAAAATTGCAAAATCTTTCTTGGATTTAGATGAAAGTCAAATAGACTTTACTAGTATGAAGTCGATGCGTGACAAAAACGTATTAATTATAAAATCCATCTTAAATATAATTCTAAATCTGTATAAAATAATATGGAGTAGAGTTTTGCATGTAGTAGGGTTCTACTACAGAGTATTTAGCTTTTTGGTAACTTATATTCTGCAATGGTGATTATTCATACTGGCGAATGACCTTACATACTTTTTCCTAGAATCTTTCTTCCTTTGTTTTCTACTTTCTTTGAGTGAATCTTTTTTTCAATTCTATTATTTGGTTTGGTCCCAGACTTAATTTCATTATTTATATATTCATTATTTTTTGTATTATTTAGAATGTTATCGCTGCTAACAAAAGTATAATCTTCCTTATTAGAATCATTTTTTATTATCCTAATTTCCTTCTTTTTCTTACTCATTTCTTTAACCTATTTTATATATATGCAAGTTATCAATTAATGTTATTGCAAAATAAATGAGGAATGAATTAGTGAGTGTTGATAATTTTGAATTAACATTAAATTATAATACCCAATAGAAAAGCATGTTATATCAGGGATTGATAATATACAATACTTTTTGTATCAAGATATTAATATAAATTTAAGCTAACTAACAAAGTAAATCTAATTTTTAAAATTATTTTTGAAAGTTTCGAGATATGCGAATTTGTTAGAAAATTGTGAAGGAGGGAGTAACACCGATAGCGGTTCTAAAATAAAAGTCTATTGTAGAGATACTATTATCTTGTATTTAGTTTTTTAGTAACTTAATATATTTGAAATGGATGAAATAGTATAGCATGAACCTAAGATTGACCATTCATGTCTTGAAAAATAAAATAAAATAGTGGTATTATTTCTTTAAAAATATACGACCAACAATAGCTCCTACCAAAGTAAAAGACCCAATAATTACAGCAACAAATACAGTATCTGCTACTGATGCTAATGGTTCTCCTACAACTCCTACAAATATCGAATATACAATGATAATAAATCCAATCAAAGCAAATAGTCCAAAAATTATTGATTTAATACCATTTGATGATCCTTTTCCTTTATCTTCACTTTTGGTTCCTTCTACAAATTCTGATATTTTTCCAGATGTTTTATCCTTAATAGATTCACTTTTTCCTTGCATTTCTGATTCTTTAGTATCTCTTTCATCAGGATTAACCTTTTCAGAAGTAGTAGGTTGATCTATTGCATTATTATTATTATTATTATTAGTAATAGATATTGGTTTAACTATTTCTTTTTTATAATCATCAGAATTTTTAGAGGTATTAACAGCCATTTCAAATATTATTCTATTTAATCGTATAAAAACAATTTTTAAAATTATTACAATCTACTTTATTAATATCTGTTTCTATAAGTGTGGAGAGTTTCTTCAGCAATTTCTCCTTTTTCTATCCTATATTTTTGAAATATACAATACCTATGATTAATTGATTTTGTTATCATATTTACTTTTCTTAAATATAGTAATCAAAGAATTACCATACACAGTGAATAACGCCTTTAATATGTAATTTATAAAAGAAATTTTATGTAGTACAGTTGTCCTGTTACTACCTTGTATTTAGTTTTTATTACTAGAAACTTATTTTAAAATTACTTTTGACTATTATTTCTTGTTGGTAAACTAAATACAAATACTGTTCCTTTATCATTTGAAGTCTTTTCAATCCATATCTTACCACCATGAGCTTCCACAATATTTTTGGAAATGTACAAACCAAGACCTGTTCCTCTTTCAGATTTTGTTGCAAATTTTTTGAATAGTCGTGGCAATATTTCAGAGTCTATACCTTTACCCGTATCTTGTATTCTAATTGTTATATTATTATTATTATTATTATTTCCATCTTTTTCTTCTACTATTATTGATATAGTTATTTCTCCTTTCTCTGTAAATTTAGAAGCATTATCCAAGAGATTAAAAATTACTTGCTGGATTCTATTTTTATCTGCATAAACAAATAATGATGATTGATGATGATTAGAAGGCGCGAAATTTATTTTTACATCTTTGTTAATAGATAAAGGTCTACGAATAAAATCTATTACTGTTTTATTTATTATTTCATTTAATTCAATTTTTTCTATATTTAGCTTTAATGAATTACTTTCTATTTTCGCTACCTCTAGTATATCCTGTGTAAGTTTGTATAATCTTTCAGAATTTCTTTTTATTGTGTGTATGTATTCATCTTTTTTTTCAGGAAATACGTCTATCATTTCACAATATCCTATAATAGTTTGTGTAGGGGTTCTAAGTTCATGAGCAGCTATATTGATAAATTCTGTCTTCAAAATGTCTACTTGCTTAAGTTCTTCAAATAGTTCAGTTTGCCTCCACAGTGTTTCAAATACAGATACATATGATAAGACAGTAGGTTTACTATTGGAATAGGTTGATTTTCCTATTTCTGTTGTTGTTTCTTCTGTTATTGCTGTTGTTTTTTTAGGGATAGTAGTAAAGTTTTCTTTTTCTGTCGAATAGTCCTTATCTTTTAATTCCATTACTAAAGTATAATTTTTGTCTACAATTATAGTATTAATTATAATTCCAGATTTAGGTTCTATATAATTAATATTGACATTAGTATTATCTTTCAAACTCTTTAATGATTCTTGTATTGACGAATCATTCGGAGTGAGAATTCTCACCTTTATACCATCATTTTTTGCTGCCAGTTTAGCTAAATAATCTATTACCCCTACCTTGTCTTGCATTTTATATGCCTTAACAGTAGAATATATTATCTGTATTTCTTTAGTTGCCATGCTTAATAGATTCCACTCTAACGCTTGGGCTTTATCCGGATTACGAATGATATCTGTAACTTCAGGTATACTTCCTTCTTCAATTTCTTTTATCTTTTCTTCAAAAGAGATTGTTTTAGTCCAAAGAATATCAAAAATATATTGTTGTTGTTCTCCAATTTCTTTTACATTGCTATATATAAGTTGCTTTAAGGGCTTTGCTTCTTGTAAATTAGCAGTGGCTACATATTCTTCTCCATCATCGCTAATCTCAAAATTACCTTTAACGCCATCTAAATGTCGTATTTCTGCACCAAAATACTTTATCATATTTTTACAATAAGAAATATTTTTTGTAGTGACCTCGGTAATGTATCTAAATTTTACTCCTTTATTTTTTGCTTTAATTCTTTCTTCTTTAATTGACTCAACATTAACCATTACTGATGGTCCATTTGAATCCAGACAGCCATCAATTCTATACTTTGCTTTATAGACGAGATTTAATATTGCATTATTTGAATCTTCAATACCATGAAAGATTTCAGTATTTTCCTTTTTTCCTTTATTATTTCCTTCGTCGAAAGTTTGGTTATTATTATTTATAACATTTTTTTCTTGCTTATGGTTGTTATTTTCTTCAGTAGGAATAATTATTCTTACACTTTCCTACTATTATTATACTATACACTTGTTTTTCTCTACCTATAGAGAGGGCATTATAATACTTAAATGTAAGCATTATTATAAAATAATTCCTGTAATAAATAAATAACTTAACTTTTGTTAATACTGGAATGGCAAAACATTTTTAGTAGATTTATTTATCCTACTGTTTAGAAGTATAATTACACAAATGCGCAATTTCTTGAAGTTGTATTTTTTGTTTTTTACTTTTTTAGCCTAAAGCCATTATCAATTAATACTTTATAAATCGAGGGTACAGAAAATAAATCCTATATTTTTCATTTGCATAAACATATTGTAGATAATTTGAATCATAGCTCGATGAAATACCGATTTTGTTTATTATAGTATAATTTCTATATTGTTGGAAAATTATTATTGTTATCTAATAAATAATAGTTTCAAATATCATCTATAATAACCACTAATTTTCTATAATGTCTTTTAAAAAGTATATTGCTAACATCAAAGTATAACAATGATCTATTATTATGAGAATCATAAATTTAAAAAAATTATAGATGACTTTATTTTATCTTTAACAGCTGATGATCAACAATTATCATGTATTATAAAAAATATTTATTACGAAGCAACAAAATACGTGATATCTTTTTATCACATAATATTTATTTTAATCCACAAAGATTCAAGTGAGAATAGAAAAAAAAGAAATGGCTAAGAAAAAAACTGGTAAATTAATTATTGCATTTGACGCACTATTACTAACCTTTTTTTATATCATAGATGTTGGTTCATTATCTATAATTAAAATTAGTCATTATGTCTTCTCCCAAATAAGCAAATAGAATTTAATTAGATTTTTGAGAATTTACTTAATTGTATTTAGCCCTTTTTTGTTATTTTATTCTTTATATAAATTATTTCGAAGATAATTTCAAGATTTAATATGGTTGTCATTCATTTTCATTTATCATAAATTGCTACATTTCCAGCTGAATACATGTTTTTAACTCGAGCCTGTAGGTTATATAACAAATTTATTTTTAACCTAGATAAGACAATAATGAGTATCCATTCCACAAATTTCTTTGTTCTCTAACATTTGAAGTTATATTTGGTGAAACAGTGGTTTTCGTTATGGTATCATATGTTTAAACGATAGAATCAGTAGTAGAAGTAGAAGTTAAAAAATTGGATAGATACTAAGCAATTATAATCTATCTGTCTTAGATCGACTTACTATTTATAAAAATTGAAAAAATTAATAATGTCAATATTAATATATTTTTCAAGTATTTTATGTACGTCTTATATAAGCATCTTTGCATTGTCCGGAACAAAAATTAGTACTGTAGTAATTATCTTTTAAAGACGAATCACAGTTAAGACATTTGTTTATTTTATTATCGCTCAAACTCTATCTTTCCACCACTATCATTATCAATCGCAATACATATCAATAACCTTCTTAGAAAATGGCTGATGGTTCGTGTTGACTTGTGCATATATCGTTAGACATTTATAATATATATATGGTATTCGAAGATTAAGATACTAACACATAGTCTATATTTTAATAGATAATATTTATTGTGATTTTGCTTGGCCTAATTTTATTATGAATTTAATTCTGAAAAAATGTTGTTAATTTATTTTTTATAATATTGGTATAGTTTTTTATTTCTCTTTGATAATAATAAAATTAGATAAATATCATAAGCCATAATAAATGTTATAGATTATGAATATTACTTTTACCATTACAAAACCATTGGAAGAATAACTTATGCATGGGTTTAAATATCCATTCTCACAGGTAGTTTATCTATTAAATAATTACCATATCATCATTTACAAATACAATTCATTTTATTGTTATTATTAAGTTAATAAATAAAAAATTTATGAAAAAGTAAGTGATGTCAAAGAATCATCATGGTTGGTTTATTACCATTTACGTCTTGCGGAGATAATAACAATAAGGAGTCAATCTTATTTTTCAAGTCTTTCAATAAAACTGGTTTGTATAAAACAATTTTATCAATATCGATAATGCCTTTGCGCAAATCTTCAATATTGTTTATATCTGCAGTGGTAAAACAAATTATTACGTTATTATCAATTTCTTTAATTTTGTGATATAATGTCATTCCATCCATCATTGGCATTTTCAAATCAAGTATAATTAAATCGTGACTGTTTTTTCTAAAGGTATTGAATGCTTCAACAGGATTGGTATATGCATCTACAATATAGCCATTGTATTCTAAAAATATTGCAAATAAATTAGTGATGTCTTTATCATCATCTATTATCATTATTTTTTTATTATTATTATTATTTTTTTTACTATCCACTATTCCAATTCTCTAATTATTATTCAACATTCTATATTAGAATTTGAAACTTTTATTAATGAATATTCAAAAGATTCTATTTTCAGTAGATGGTAAGACGGAGTTTTGCTTTGTACCATGTTCTGTTTTGTTATATGTATTATAATTTCTCTCTAATGCGTTCTATATATACATATATAAATATAAATATTAATATGCTACTTTATATAGTAACTTGTGTTCATGTTCTGTAACATCCTTTAAAAGATCAGAACAATTCCCTTATTGCCAATACTATTTTTAAAAATTAAATTAACATGAAGCCTTAATCTTCTATTTATTCTTGTCACTGGAATCTGAACATATTATGAATGGAAATTCTCATATCTAGTATTTAGCTTTTATTATTAGTAACTTACAATATAAAGGAAATAGAATATTTCTAGGATATATTGCTTAGATTTATGATGCACTAATCTTGCTCTTTATTAGGTATTTAATAAGTCATTAACTATTTTTATTAAATCTGTATTATTTACAGGTTTTCTAATAAAAGTATACACAGGAGAAAACTTGTATGCAATATCAAATATGGATTCACTTGCAGTGAGAAAACATACTTTTGCCTTTATATCCCTTTTTTTTATTTCTCTATACAATTGTAATCCATTAATATCTGGCATTTGTATATCTAGTATTATTAAATCATAAACGTTAGGTTTGAATTCATCAAGTGCTAGTATAGGATTATAATAGTAATCTACTAAAAATCCAGTTTTTTCTAAAACTAGCTTTAATACTAAACAAATATCTGGCTCATCATCGACTACTAATATTCGTTTTTTATTGTCAGTGTTAATAATATTATTGCATAGAATTACTATTAATTATTTGTTATAATAATTTAATTACACATAGATATTGAATAACTCTTTCTATATGTTAAATATACTACAATCAATAGATTGTAGTAGAAACTGAAGAAAAAGAATTAACAAGAAATGATGGAAAAGGCCATTGTATAGTATAAATATTAAAGTATAAAATAATTCTATAGAATGTAACATTGATTCTATTAATATATCATATGAATATCTTATTATATTATAAATCATTCCATAATATTATTTTTAGATAAGTTTCAACTTTGTACTAGTTCTATCTACATGATAAACAAAAATAATTCTTTAGAAACATTCCACCAAAAATATCATTCATTATGCTAATTTACTAATTATAAGATGAGTTCTTAACTTGACATTTTCTATTATAATAATTCTATTGTTTCTCCTCTTTCTTAGTTCTATTGAAATATCAAATAAGATCTTGCTTTTGCAAAAAAAGATAATTCCTCCTGCTACCAATAGAACTATCGTATCCTATGAGCTAAATAAATGAAAATTATTCCTATTGCTAAAATGGATAAGGTCAATAC